>JAHIMF010000047.1 GCA_018896645.1 Patescibacteria group bacterium
AAAAAGAATAATTTAATAAATGTTTTTTCTTTCAGACACAAAAAGGCCGCCGCCCCAATAAAGCAAACCCGCTATAACTATTGCTAACGTCAAAACTATTATTAAATTATTCTTTTTAAAATTCATAAAGTATTAACTTTGTTATTTATAAAACCTGCCTGATTCACTAAATCCTCATAAAAACCAGCAAAAAAGAAATAAAAATACAAGAATACAGGAATATAAAAATAAACGAAAAGCGGTATTCTTGTATTTTTATATTCTTGTATTTTTATTATACCACCAAATAAAAAAAAGGCAAACCCTATTAAGTTTATGGCAAACCAAAAAGGGCCCCGGTAAAACCGGAGCCCTTTTTATTCAATCTATCTTAACAATTAGTCAACAAATATCACCTGATATGAAGTATTCGTTGCATCCAATCCGCTTACTTTATAACCATTATACCATTGCGCGGTTGAGGTGGCGTAATCCGAGTCATAAGAACCATCAGACCAAACAAAGTGCGCCGTAGAAGAAGTAATTGCTTGAGAATCAATCAAAATATCAGTGCTAGTCGGAGCGTAATAAGTATTTACATCAGCAGGAAAATCTACTTTACCTTTAGCTTGCGTGGCGTCGCCAAGGGGCGTAATAGTGATATTATCATCAGTTTCAACAGCATCTTGCTTAGCGGTCATCGTAAGCTTGAAGGTGTGCGGCGCCGCTGTGCTAATCCTTCTACCGACTTCATCAGAGGCATCTAGAGCGCTGTCAACATAGAAACGATACTGGGTGTGAGGCTCAAGATTTTCAGCCGTCGCATTAGCATTATCTAATACCGTACCCGAATCTTCTGTTATGTCATACCACAAGAAGCTAGTCGCCGTGGCAGTAGTGGTCGCTACATCAAACACTACGCTGAACAAAGCAATATCACCGCCAGCGGTATCAGCCGCTACTTTGAAGTAATAAGCGGTCTTTGTTTCCCCGGCGCTGCTGGACAACTGACTGCCAGTGCCGCTAAAGGAACCGGAAGAATTAGCTCCATAGAAAGTAACAATCGGCATGCCTTTTCTCAAGTATAAGTTAGCGCCAACCGGCAGATTAATGCCTGTGCCTCGAGTCGCTAAAATCTCTGAGGAAGCATCGCTCTTGCCCGCAACATACGAACCGCTGGTACTAAGAGCGCCGGAAATCCTAAATCCAACCTGATGCCCGGAAGTGGCAATCGTTGCAGTTACTCTAATCGGATTGATAGAAGCTCTGACATACAAATCTTTATTCCCGTCTTTAGGCACTATAAACTTGTTAGTCGCGCCTGACAAATTCTGAATCAAGGTTGATGTCGCGCTTACTGCATAACCGTCGGCACTGCCGTAAACAGTGCCAGCGCTGTCAGTCAAATAAATCCGGTCTATATCGTTTGGAGAATTGTCAGCCGAAGCGCCGGAGCTTGTGGCATTATATTCAAGAGCAATCTTATCAAGCGTGATATCCTCATAATTCGCCTTTAAATTAAAGACCGTGATTACTTGGCTGCTGCCAGGAACTATCAAACCAGCTGCTGGAGTGTTAGAACTGATATTAACTGTTAAGGTGCCGCCGGTTGAAATATTGAATCGCTGCCCAATTCCAGTATATGTTTCTGTTATATCCGTGGCTGAAGTAACGCCAGTTACTACTATGCCAGTGGTAACCGCTACTAGAAACGTATCTGAAGCTCCGCAGTTATTACTGACGGTTGCTTTAAGTTGAGCGGTAAATGATCCGCCAGCCGGAATATACAAGGCATTAGCGCCAGTAAGATTAAAGTCAGCCGTATCAGCAGTTGCCGCGGTAGTTTCATCAAACTCACTTACTGAACTGCTGTCATCAACTATTTCGGCGCCAGCCGCTACTAAACTGCCGCTGGAACTGCCCACTCTAACAGTGCCTTCTTTCAAGAATAATCTCAAGTTCTGCAATTCATTCGCTGACGCATTTGCCGGTGCGGCGGCGCTGGCTCTTATCTTAGTAATTTTTACATCTTCGCCGGAATTTTCCGCGCTAAAAGTAACTTCTGCTACTGCAACAGTATTGCCTTTAACAACATACTCGCCAGTCATAGGAACCGTAGCCGAATTGGTAACAGCTAAAGCGCCTGGTTTCACTGTTCTAACTTTAGCGTCTGTTTGCGCGCTAGCCGGAGTTTCAGCAATCGGCTGATTAGTGAGCTCGCCCTTGCAAGTCCAGTTGCTGGCCGAAGTCGCGTCAATACCCATTTGAATCGTGTCATCAGTGGCAAAATCAGTAGACAAGTCCGCTTTCAGGGTATAAACATGGGTGCCAACCAGGAAAGTAATCGTATCGGTAAATGATACCGAATTGTCTCCCGTTGCAGCAGCGTCTGCAACACCATCAACCGCGCTGGTAACTGCCGCGCCATTCTCATCATAAAGCGTAACATTAGTCAAATCAGTCCCAATAGCGCCAGTTGTAGAAGTGGTAATATCAATATCAAACTTAGCAGTGGTACAAATTACATTCTCGCCAGTGGCTTTAATTTCCCAAGTGCCAACAACCACGCTAGTTTTTCCTTCAGGCACATTAGCGGCCTGGTCAGCGCCAACTCCAAAACTCAAAGAACCTGCGCCAATAGTTACTGTATTGCCTGGATCCCAATATGCGACTGCGGTTGTGGCGCCCGGATAATCCGGCAAATCATAAAAGCCGTATTTTTGGCCCTTGGCTTGGATATCAATCCGGTCATAAATAGTAAAGACAACAGTCCTGCCGGAACCGCCGGCAATATCGCCGCGCAAACTAAATTCTTTATTCTTGCCCTTGGCAATAGCTACCGGATTAGCAGAGATGTCAAAAGTAACTACGCCGCTCACCATTGTACCATCAGCATATTTAGCTCCATCAACTAAAAGTTCCAAGTTCGCAAGGTCAGCATCAGCGGCCGAACCGGTAGCATTAGTAAATTCAATCAATGAAATATCAAAAGCTTCTATTGAGTCAACAGCTACTTTAGCGGAAATAAAGATATAATCCTCTGTACCAACATTCTTGGTGGCTGTGCCATTTGGGTCATCAACACCGCGTGTTACAGTAACCGCGCCAATAACCATTGTGTTATTCATTGTCATATCATTGCCAGCAACCGGCAAAGCGCCGTTTACAGTCGCTGAAGTAACAACTGCTACCACATCAAGACCAACTACTTCTCCAGCTTGCAAAGTGCTGTACATATTAGCCGCGATTGTAATAGTCCTTGTGGTTCCCGCGGAAACAGTGATATTATCAGAACGAACCTGATGATCCGAGTTAAAGCTCTTTTCATTGCCTAATTGTTTACTGCCTTCAAGGAATACTACACTGCTGATATTAGAATCAGAAGAAAGACCAGTTCTTTCTACTTTCAAACTAACAACAACATTGCCGTCAGAAGATGCGGTTAAGTTAACTTTAGTAAAAGCTACCCGAGCCGCATTCTTTACAATGGTGGCCGAAGCCGGCGTATCGCTAGCTAAAGCAATAGTTAAACCAGTTCCAGTAGAAGGAGTAACAACAGCGCCTGCGCCAGGTGTTACTAAAGCAGATTCACTGCCGGTAACATTAGCGCCAAGAGTATAAGCGGAAATATCAGTTACTGTAATAACCGGAGTAACATTAGCATTATACCGATTAGCAGTATAAGCCGCTTCTGAAGCAAATTGCCTTAGTTGGCCGCCAGACACCAAATATTTATTACCGCCGTATTGAACCGTAGTGCCATTTGGATAAGTAGCGCTGGAATCAAGATTAGTGCCCAAGCCATAGTCAAACTTAGTCAAAAGATCATCAGGCACCCAAGTAACATAAACCCAATCCGGGTCGGTAAACAAGGCCTGATAAACTTCGGCCGAGAAGATTGGCCGCAGTTTGCCGCCTTCTACATAGAAGACGCAACTGGCTTCTTTGCCTTGCAAAGAGCTGGAAGTGCCGCGGAACATAGAACCATCCCTAAAAGGAATAGATGTCCCATCAGTATATGAAGCTAAATCAGAAGCACTAACAGTTTTGGTAGTGTTAAAATCTGAAGGATAGCCCCAGGAAAGATATACATTCAAGTGTGGAAAGACTCTTTTTTCTGAACCAGAGATTAGATAAACCGCCGCGCTATCAGCAGTTACCACTAAATCTCCGTCAACAATAGTCGCGGCTGCTACCGGAGTAACAGACGCTAAACTCATTGTTGCCAGAGCCAAAGCCACACAACTAAACAAAATCTTTTTTATCATGATATAATTAATTCCTTTAAAGAAACTAAGAGCGTTTGATACCGTCATAATTGCCCCAGTCTTAATTGACTTTAATAGACTCTTATAATTTAATCTCCCGCAATTCTTAATTTCTTCTAATTAAGTTTAGCATTCTCTAAACTTCTTTTTAAAAGAAGCTCGACCTTTTAATTAGTTAGGAATGCTTTTATTATTAAATAACTTTTTATTTTTATTTATTGATTCCTCCTTTGTAAAAGAGGTCGACCTTTTAATATATTTAATATACTTTATGGATTAATAATCTTCTTTATCTCTTTTTTTAACCCCGGCAGGTCATTCTTTATTATTTGCCAAACTTCTTCTGCGTCTATGCCAAAATAATCATGGGCAATAATATTTCTAAAATCTTTTATTTTAGACCAATCAATATAATTGTATTCCCTTTTAAATTCTTTGCTTAATCTTGAAACCATCTCGCCAATAACTACGAAGTTCATTACCGAGGCATCAAAATTTCTTTTGTCGTTATAAAAATCATCAGCATTATCAAGAACTTCAGTAAATTTTTGAATTTTGTCCAAGGCCTCTAAAATTGAAATCAAATTGAGTTTATCCTTTTCACGCATATAAAACTTCTTTCGAGATATAATTAGCAAAATAGGGTTTTAAATACTTTTCTCTGCCTATGTCCACTTCCTTATCCAAACTTTCTTTTATGTATTTCCTTAACTCTTTTTTTGTATTAAAAATATCGGGAACGGTTCGCTCTAACTCAATTAAAATATCAATATCGCTAGCTTCATCTTGCTCATTTCTTGCATAAGAGCCGAATAAACCGATTTTTGTTACCTGAAAATTTTCCCTAAAAAATTTTTTGTTCTCTTTCAAAAATTTTAATATTTCTTCTTTGGTAAGCATATTTCTGATGTTAAGAATATAATGGATGAGTTAGCTTATCATAATCCCAAACCCCCGTCAACACCGCTATAACCCAAAAATTGGTCAGCTGTCAAACATCCTAACTTTCCCTTATTATAACCCATTTTTAACAATTTAGTCAAATCTAAGGAGCAATTTTCTTGGTTTTCCAAATATTTCCTTGAATTTGGCTATCATTAGCAGAATTATCCTGAATCAGACCCCCATAAAAATCAGGCTCTTTGGTCCCGTCTTCCTGCGTCTGTGGATAAGTTTTAGGAGACTCCGGAACATTTATATTAATATCTTCTGCTTCTTCTGGCGCCAAAATAGGTTCCTTTGGAACTTCTAAAGTATTCTGACTGTCTGTTTTCACGGCTTCAACGGTCGGCGCCTCTGCCTGGGCCGGCATTGCTTCTGGAACCTCATCTGCTGAAACTGCCTCTTCTGCTTTTTCTGATTTGGGATTAGTCAACTCTTCTATTTGAGAAGTGATGCCATTGCTTTCTTCAATACTATCTAAAGCCATTTTCAAATTCTTTTTAGACAAAAATCCCCGCGCCTGTTGCAAGAAAATTTTAGCAGTCTGCAGTTGGCTGCTGGTTTCTAACCGCAAACCCTGACCATCGCCAATAATCGACTTAGTACCTAAAGCACCCTTGCCGATTTCACTAATAGCCAAAGAATCAATTCTTTGCTCAAACTTTTTAATTCTGCCTTCTATCCTGGCGATTAAATCCTCGTTTTCTTGGGTTCCGCCTTTGGCAACCTGCTCTTCCACAATTATCCCCAGAGCTTTAAAATTAATGTCATTCAAAGTATTTAAAGCCGCTGAAATGGCAGCTTCAGCCTGGACCGGAATTTTATCAACAAAAGCTTCGGCTAATGACTTTTCAAATTCTAAAGTCTTTTCATCTACCATTTTAGCTATTTTCACCATTTGAGAAGAGTTCTCCGGTTTACTTCCTATCTCCTCGAGCCGTGTCTGCACTTTGGTTATTTCTTGATGAAAATTTTCTACCGCCTTCTGGCTTCCTTTTGTATCCGCTTCATCAATCTTTTTAACAATAGTATTTAATTCCTGAAGCCGACGGCCCGCAAAATCAAATTCTTTTTTCATCTTGTTTGATGTATTCCTTGTTAAACTAATCTGGGCCCGCTCATTAGCGATTTTTACTCTATAAAACAATTCCCCGGGAAGGCTATTTTTAGCGACTTGGGCCGCAAAAACAGAACTAGCGCCAACAACCAACAAAACCAGCAATGCGGGCACATAAGCGTGCTTCAGACTGAAAACATAGTTGCTTGCAATCTGTTTTAAAAACAAAAATCCGCCGGTTTCCTCGGGTGAACGGGTATTAGAATACGCCCCCACCTGAGCCATAAGGTCCTGACGCAAATCATCGCGCCAAGCCTTATTGGGCTGGATATTCTCCAGTTTTTTAATTCTTCTGATTATTTGATTATCTTTCATTATTTATTTAATTTAATTAAATTTATTATTAGTTTATTAATTTATTAATTTATTGGATGTTTCGCTGCCTTGTTTTTATTAGTCTATTGAATAAAACAATAAATCAATAAACTAAAACTAATAAACTAATCAAACCAAGTGTTAGCAAACTTATCTCACCATCTTCTCTATCTCCCCCCTAATATCCTTAATCGCCCGATGAATCATTGTCCGCACCGCTCCCTCTGATTTGCCTAAAATTTTCGCTACTTCTTTGATAGAATGCTCCTCAATATACCGTAAGACTATTGCCTCTCTGGCCTCGCCTTTCAACTTTTTAAGAACCTGCTCAACCTTGGCGAAATCATCAGTGATTTCCAGTTCTTGGGATATTGTTTCCTGCTTAGCTATGGCCCAGTCTAGAGGCACTTCTTGAAGCTTTCCTCGATACTTATCAACAACCTGATTTCTGGCAGTGGCATAAATCAACGCCTGAATACTCTCAATTTCGCGGCCGGAAAGAATATATTCTAAAATCTTTGTGAACACTTGGCTGGTCAAATCCTCGGCTTCTTGGGGGGTTTTGACCTTGAAATAAATAAATTTATATATTTTGTCAATATACTCATCATAAATCTGGGCAAATGCTTCTGCATCGCCATTTTGCACCTTGCGGATGAGTCTTTTCTCTAAAAATTTCACTCTCATTATATTAGACGAAAAAAAGATAAATTTGTTACAAAAAAATTAAATTTGAGCTAATGTTAGCTAATTTTAAGATACTTAATTTTATAATAACAAAAAAATTAAGGTTTCACAAGGATACAACTATAAAATAAAGATGTCTGATAAAAGACGTTGGATATCCTGTAGGACATCCAACGTCTTAACCAAACTGTAGATAAGTTCGCCAGTTAAGAAAGTTGAAAGGGAGATTTATATTCCAACAATTTCTTAATTTGGACATCTGATAAAACTTTAGCCTCTCTTAAAAAAGAAACCAACAAATCAAAACGCTCTTCTTCTTTTCTATGAAGTAAAATTATTTCTCCTTTTAGGTCAAATAATTTATTGTCTATGTATTCTTTATTAGGCAGCCTTGCTATATCTGTATCAACTTGATCAAGAGCCGGCATAATGTTGTTCTCCAACAAATTGTTAATATCCGCCACTAAATCCTTTCTTAAAGTCTTTATATCACTCTTGAATTCCTGCCTAAGTTCTTTGCTGGTAGTTTCTAGGCCACTCTTGAATTCCTGCCTAAGTTCTTTGCTGGTAGTTTCTAGGCCAGTTCTGAATTCCTGCCTAAATTCTTTTCTAGTTTTTTGAGCTTCAGCTCCAACTATTTTTTTAATTTGTCCTAAGTCTTGTTTGTTCATAATTTTATTGTACCTTTATTTAGAAATAAGTCAAATTTTATTTTTCAATCACATCTCCCCCAACTTCACTTTCACCACCTTTTCCGTCTCGCCCCGCATAAAAAAGAGCTCTATCTCATCTCCGGGCAAATACTGCTGAATGAGCTCGGTTAAACTATAGCGGCCATTGACAATATCATTATTAACTTTGCTAATTACATCAGCGTTCTTAAGGCCAGCCTCTCTGGCCACGGTGCCTAAACCAGGCGTGCCATAAAGCAAAGCGCCTTTTTTATAATCTTTAAACCTGGAATTAACAATACCAGAAGCGCGTGCCAAATTCAAATACTCCACCCCCAGCTTGGGCCGCCTGATTTCTCCAAACTTTAGAAGTTGATCTATGGCGCTTTTAAAATAATCCACAGAAATGGCTGTGTTAATCAATTCCTCAATTACTAAGTCTGATTCTTCCTCTGTGGTTCTGGCCTCTAAACTACGCAAAACGCCAACCACTGAACCGTCAAAATTTATCACTGGCCCGCCAGCCAACCCAGGGTCAAAGTCCTTGCCTAATAAAATGAACTCTTGAAGCTTTTCTGCAGACATAATTAGATCTTCTGAAATTTTAATATCCTGATATTTAATGTCATTAACATAGCTCACTTCTAAAGCCTTTGAATCTTTCAAAACCAAAATTCTCTCGCCAGAAGCAACTTCTTCGGCTAACTTAATCACAGAAAAATTTTTGCTAGCGCTAGCCAACTTTAAAAAAACTAGGCCCGTAAGCGGGTCTTCCACTATTTTTTCAATAGAATAAGTCTGGTTGTCAGAAGTGACCGCCAAATATTCTTGACCTGCCTCCGCTACCCCATTCACTGTCATCACCCAGCCATCATTAGTTAAAATTGAGCCCCGGCCAAGCGCCTTCTTGTCCAAATTAATCTGGTCAATGACATTAAGGCTGCTAACGTCTTGCTTAGAAAAAATTTTAACCAACTGGGGCCCCAATTGTTCCATTAGCTCGGTAATGTGCTCATCCTGGGTAATAGTAATCTCCTCCCGGGTTTGGATAGTAATTTCCCGTTTTGGCAGCCTTTCACTTAAATCCCAAGTGGCGACAAAAGGAATAGTCAATTTTTGCGAGGTTAAAATAAAAAGGCCTCCCAATAAGCCGCATAATAAACTTAAAACTACACACAAAATCAGACAAATAACTATGGTCTTAATGCTGATTTTTGACGGCACCTGCAAATGATTAAAATCATTGGCATTATACACCTCATCAATAATATCTGAATTCCTTTCTTCTTTATTAACTTTTTCCTTTTGTTTAGACATGAATTGCAAAATGAAATATAAAAATAAAATAATAAAATAATAAAAACTCATCTCGTCCCGTTTATTTTTATATTTTTATATTCTTGTATTTTTATTATACTACATCACCAACGGGCTGTAAATAAAATTATTGCTAAAGCAACAACCCCCCAGACCAAGCAGCGCTTAACCACCCCGCTTTCAAAAGTATTTTGCAAACGCGCCCTAATAATGTTTGTAATCCCGTAATAAACTAAAATTAGAAAAAAACCATTAACATAAAAACTGGTTGGCAAATAAGAAACTACCCAAAAAATCTCCAACAAAACAAGAGCGGGTATTAAAATATATAGCCTGGACTCGACCTGACTCCTATGAATCAGGGCGGCAACTTTTTGTTGCAAACTGTCCGCCAAATCAACTGCTTGCGGGGTAGCCCTAAAAGCTTCGCAAACCCAATAATTTTGATAACTCATGGCCAGCATTACCAGAAAAACTAAGGGCAGTAAAACCCAAGCGGCAACCTCAAAAAAAACATTTATTGAATAGACCCCGGAAAAAAACAAAAAAAGAGATAACAAATTTGTGTAATGAAAAAGGTTGTCCAACGAATAACTAAAAAAGATTTTTCGATCATAAAAAAATCTAAAGGTGTTTTCCAGAATTATACCCAAAATCACTGCTATCATAGCTATTAAAAAATGCTTCAGAAAAACACTTTCCGAGATAAAGAAGATAAAAAAAATTAAAGAAGAAAAAATGAATAAAAAAGGCGATAATAAAAACCGCCAGAACTTCCTGTTTATTTTCTTTGTTGAAATTAAAAAAGTGGCGCCAAAGACTAGAATCAAAACGAAAGCGCCTAAAATCCAAATCAAACTTGGTTTAGCTAAAATTAGCTCAAAACTGAGCAATACCAAAAGTGAGGTAATAAGAGGAATAATACGGATGAATACGATTGACATAAACTTCATTGTCTCATTGTTACATTGTTAAATTGTTACGATATCACTTGGCCCATCATTCCTCAATACTAAAACAACGAAGCAATGTAACAATTTAACAATCCCACACCAGCCAAAGCCAATAGATAAGCTGATAGTTTACTCCTTTTTCTCTATTCCCACGAGAAACTCGTTAGAGTATATCTGCTCGCCCTTGCCCTCGCCATCTTCATAATACAACGCTATTCGCAAACGACCCGAAAGAGCCCTGGGGTCTCCTTCGCCGCTCTCGCCACATTTTTCTACTCTTTCAAGCAAAACATTGTATATTTTATTCTCATTAATATTTAGGATTTCTTCATTAATAAACTCACTCGCCTTTTCTGGCTCACAGTCTTTAATCTTATAAACTGAACAGTTGTCCGGGCTTTTATAAAAAACGATTTTCGATCCGTCAAATAAAAGTCCAACCCCGCCGCTTAGCCATTCGCTAGTCTCTTCATCATATTCCTCAAGCCGCATGATCACTGGCCGCAGGCAAAGAGAAATCGGGAAACTATAATGTAATTCCTCGGCAACATTTTTTTCTAGATTTAATTTAAGTTCATCGGTGCTCAAGTATTCTTTTTTTTCAGTTTTAATAACCGCTTTCCTGCCGCTAGCAGCGCAAGAATGGTCCAAGCAGGCTGGCTGAGCAACATCTAAAAAGCACTGCTCATCGCATTCTTCACAACGACGTTGGTATCGAGAAACCATTTTCTCTAATTTTCCCTGCTCAAGATTACTATTAAAAAATCCCTGGCAATCAAAACTACAACCAGTGTCAACCCCAATAGAGCAATCAACGGCCAAGTCGCAGTATCTATTTTCGCTGATCTCAATCTGAATTTTCTTGTTTAATTTTTCACACCCGCTAGTCGTGAATGGATATTGCCAATAACCGATAATGATAGCAATAATAATCAATCCTCCTATTACGATGAGAATTTTTTTGGTCATAGGGTGATGTTGAAAAGTTAGAAGCGTGGGATACTATATATTATCTGTAAGGTGACTGCTGGAAAATCCAAGAGTTAATAAAGTAAATACAGTGGTTAATAAAGCTATTGTTAATAAGGTTAATAAAGTGAATAGGGTTAATAAACCTAGTGAATTATTAACTTTATTAACCACTGTATTAACTACTTTATTAACTTTTATCAAGTTCTCTCCAAGATGCGCATC
The DNA here is from genome assembly GCA_018896645.1 of Patescibacteria group bacterium. Lineage (NCBI taxonomy): Bacteria > Patescibacteria group bacterium. The sequence goes on from JAHIMF010000047.1 coordinate 11,444, forward strand.
TTCAGATACATATTACCAATTTACGGCTCACTGTCAATGCCTATTCTTTATATCCGGAAAACGCTTTTAAAATTTCTAATGGAATTGTGAAAACAATTGTATTGGATTTATCAGAGCTAATGTCATTGATGGATTGCAGGGTGCGCAAATGCAGAGCTCCGGGACTTTCTGATAGTATTTTGGCGGCCTTGCTCATATTATCCGCGGCTATTACCTCGCCCTCGGCTTTGATTATGACAGCGCGTTTTTCCCGTTCGGCCTCGGCTTGCTTGCCAATGGTTCTTTTCATTTCTTCCGGAAGAGTGACATCTTTAAGATCCACATTATCAACTTTGATGCCCCAAGGATCAGTGGCGACATCAACAATTTCACGGATACGGTTTGAAATTTGGTCGCGATTTGATAATAACTCGTCAAGAGTAACTTCGCCAACAACATTTCTCATGGTTGTCTGGGCTAATTGCGAGACAGCGTAATAAAAATTTTCAACCTCAATTTCCGCCTTGGACGCGTCGCTAACTTTATAATAAATCACGGCATTAACCCGGACCGAGACGTTGTCTCTGGTTATTGCTTCTTGGTCCGGCACATCAACCGCTTTAACGCGCATGTCAACTTTTTTCATGCGCTGAAAAACCGGCCAAACAATTCGCCAGCCAGCGCTTTTTGTGCCGGTGTATCGCCCCATGGTAAACATTACGCCTTTTTCGTACTGATTAATTTGGCGCAAGGAGGCGATAATGAAGACGACTATAGCGATGATGATGTAGTAGGTTGTGGTCATAGGGTTTTATGTTAACAATTAGTAATTGAGTAATTGAGTAATTAAGTAATGTGGTAAATTAGTAATTTTATTGGGCTATATGCTAACTATCAAAACAAACAAAAGGATCCCTAAAATGCACATTGTCAGTAATGAAAATCCGATAGTTATCAAGCTCTGCTTTAACTTCTTTTCAACAAAAAACAAATAAGTGGGATAACCCATAACTAAGAGCGCGGACACGGCAACGCTAAAAACAAAGACGGTTAAAAATAGCATTGGAATTAAAAATGCTTGGTTGTTTGGTTGATGAAAATAATGGTTAATTGCGTTGCCAGCGGAAATGAGAACTAAAATATACAAGACCTCTAAAAGCCCGCCTAAAATGCCATACTTGATATATTTATTTTTTGATTCTTCTTTGTGAAACAAAGACATTTTTGGGTTTGGTTAAATGTTAGTTTATTTGACTAATATTAGCATAAAATAACTAATGTGCTATTAACAAAAAATTACTCCAACATATCACTTGCTTCCCTGCTCCTCTTATATAAATAAATCACCAAATTAATAAAAAAAGCAATAACCACTCCGTAAAGCACTGCCTCGCGAGTCACGTTCTCCCCTTCTCCGAGCCATTTTAAGTAAAAGAGTTTATTCATCCAAGGCGCTTCCTTGGGGTACCACCAAAAAAGAGAATCATCCGGCAGCCAGGGCATTTCTTGTTTAATGCCGGCCAGGACAATCCAAAGCCAGTAGCTCAAACTTTCTAAACCGCCAGCCGCCCAAATACCAAGCATCACTAAATATTTCCAGCCCCACCTGGTTTTCCACATTACCAACAACCCGCTTCCCAGACCAAATAAAACCCCAATAATCAGCATAGGATAGACTAGATTAATATCTTTCCAATACCAAGGAACTGCCAGCCAGTTATTATTATACAAAGCAACGATATTGCCCTTGATTAGGGCGTCGATTGCGCCAAGGAATATGATGTGGAGAAAAGAGATGACGAGAATCATAATTTTAGATAAGTTTGATGGTATGATAGTTCATTATATCAATATAACATATATTATGACATAAATTTCATAAATTTACTGTTCCGCTAAACTACTGGCTTCTATTTCAATCCACCCTTCCTCTTCCTCATCCCATTTGTAAGCATTCATAAATTGCACAACCTCGTCTTCGCTATATACATAATCCACCCGCATATCGGAACCAGCGCGGTTTGAATATAAAGTATGTTTATCTAAAACCTTCGGTTTAGTGGTCCGTTCCAGTTTCATTTTGCCTAAAGGTCCTGTAAATTCAACACGCTCAATTTTGCCTTTGACAGGATTATTATGTTTATCTTGGCCAATTTCAATATCCTCACAGCTAAGTTCTGCTGGAGAAAATTTTTCTTTAACCATTGATATTATGTTTTGCCATCTTTCGTCGTTCATAGATTAGTCACTGGTAATTAGGCACTTGCTATTTTTGTTTTACTGTAGATACAGCCACAATAGTTCTGCCGATAAAATCCCTGCCTATCGGCTGTCTCACACGCACACTTAAATCCGTCGCGCTTTTTAAAATCCGCTTCCAAGAATTTAATGCCGTATTTCTTAACCAATTTTACGCCAATTGGATTAATAATTTCAGCTTTTTTGTGGGGGCTGGTGGTTAGGGTGGTGCCAAAAATATCATATCCTGATGGCAAGGTCAAGGGACCTTGCCTACCTTTTTCTGGATGGGTCAGGTCCCTTGACCTGACCTCGCACGCAAATCTTGCAGTTTCTTCTAATCTCATTGTATAACACTTTATGCATCTTTGTCCACCTTCGGGCTCTGTTTCCAAACCCTTAGTTATCTTGAACCATCTCTCTTTATCATACTCACCCTCAATCATAGGGATACCCAATTTCTTACAGTATTTTTTCACATCAGCTAATCGTCTCTTATATTCTTCCATAGGATGAATGTTGGGATTATAAAAATAACACGCCACCTCGTGCGTGTTTTTTAGTTGCTCAATGACGCCGGCCAGACAAGTGGCGCAACAGGTGTGGAGAAGGATTTTCATAAAAAAACTAAAAAATAACTGTCATCGCGAGGAAACGACGAAAGGAGCGACCGAAGCAATCCCGTAGATTTACTGTGGACATTATTACTTTTCCCTGTCTACAGGATATCATCGGGATTGCTTTGCTCTTTTTTGTCTTTACTATCTGCCTTGTCCTTCTTTTGACAAAGCCGCCATGGCTTGGCATATCCTACTGTCGCTCGCCCAGAACCTAAGCTTAACGCATGGTTCAGGGCTCGCAATGACATTAAGTACCACGCACCAATATATCATTTGCCTTGCCCAATATCATTTTTGAATTTTCATGCGTTGCTCTTTCCACTGCTTTTTCATACGACAACCAAACAAGCTCGCAATGTTCGTGAGAATCCGGTGGAATTGCGGCTTGGTCGGTTTTGCTCTCTACTAAATAATATATTACTTCTTTATGCACGGTCTGTGTTTTGCCAGCTGGTCCTTTTCTCCTAAAAAAATACTCGTCTTTGCTAAGGATATCACCAACAAAAACAACATTTCTTAATCCTGTTTCTTCTTCAACTTCCCGAACCACCGTTACTTTCACTTCTTCGCCAGCTTCAATATGACCCTTGGCAAAGCCCCAATATCCTGGTTCACCCGTGGCTTCGGAAATATAGCGGAGGAGCAAATATTTAATTGTTTCACCGGCGCGATGAAAAATCACGGCACCGGCACTATATTCTTGAGGCACACTTTAATATTTATTATTTATATATTCATTATTTACTATTCAAAAAATTATCGTATTACGTAAATCGTGAATCAAGAAAATTACTCATGTATAATCACTGGCGTCCCAATTTCTGCCCAGTTATATAATTCTTCCGCCGGTCCAATCCCCAACCTAATACAACCACCAGAAACTTTTTGACCTAAGCTATTTTCACCCTCTCTGGCTCCATTGGGCCAAATCGGCAATTCGTGAAAACCTAAATTCCAGCCTTTTGGACTCTGATAATATTCCATCCAATAAGGCATCCAAAGATGGCAGATTTTTGACCAGGCCTTTAAATTTTTACTTAAAATTGAAAATTCGCCTTTTGGCGTTTCATAGCCGCTGCGGCCGGTTGAAACTATATTTCGGCCCAACAACAATCCATCTTGATAGTATGACAAATTTTGTTCTGATAAATCAATTTCTACATATTTCTCTAAATCTTCCCTGCCAACCGGCGTATAATTTGGAACTGATAAAATCTCTTGATCAATATTTAAATTATCAAAATTCCCAATAACAGACTGGACTCCGCCCCGAAAATTGGAATCAAATACAAACAATTCATTCATTAAACTACCATAACCATCAAAAACACGCAAATGCGGACCAGCCAAGCGTCCGGCGCCAACAATAATTTCCTCTCTGCCATCACCATCTTTATCCTTGCAAGCCAGATTAATACCGCCAAAAAAATCATCTCCATACACCATAAATTCATTAATCAAACTCCCATCAGCCCGAAAAATCTTCACCCAGGGCTTCTCGCCTTTGCCGCCAGCCACAATAATTTCCGAAACTCCGTCCCCGCCCAAGTCAACGGTTTCTAAATCAAAATCTTTTTTTAAATCAGAAACTATAAATCCGCCACCCAAAAAATTACCTTCTTTGGCAAAAAAGTTTATACTAACACCCTTATTAGTCAGACAACCAGTGATAATCTCATTTTTACCGTCGCGATTTATGTCGCCACAAGCCACTTTGACGCCAGTCTGGCTCTGCTCATCACCAGCGAAAAATCCAACTGTAAGTTTTGGCTGACCATAACCATTAAAAACTCTAACATGGGGGCTGCCTCCAAAACCCGCGCCAGTAATAATTTCATCTTTAGCATCCCCGTCTAAATCGCAAGCTGTAATATTAACTCCGCCCTCAAAATCTTCCCCGTATGCTAAAAACCGATTAATTTCTGTGCCATCGACTCGCAGAATATAAACCATTGGCCGATTATACTCGCCGCTAGCAATGGCGATTTCGTCAATGCCGTCGCCGCCTAAATCAAGGCGGGTGATGTCAAAACTTGAAAGATTACCCAGGGGATGCTCGCTTAGTAAGTTTAAATGAGAATTAAAAATTTTTATTTGGGGCGTGAAAGCGGCCAAAACAAAATTATTCGGCAATATAAAAAAGAAAACAAAGATAATTAACAATATTTTATTTTCTAGTCGTACTCTTGACATTTATGTTACTTTACGATAAGTTATTGATATTGTTCACGATGTAAAACTTTCTACTAACCGAAAGGAGAAAAAAATGGCCGAGGTATCAGTAGTTAATACTATAGGTAAAGGGAAGGCATGGGCTTCTATTTGCATTGAAGGCAACTTAAGTAAGGCGAATTTAAAAAAAAGAGCCATGGAGTCCGTAGGACTGTCTCCTGAACTTTTAAGCCACCTGTGTGATATTGAAGTTAGGGATGTCAATAAATATCTAACAAGAAGGATTGCTAGTGACTGTACGATATTTATCGTAAGCTCAAGTAAACCTAGTGAGGGCAATCCTTTCGACGACCTTTTTGGGGATTTCTTCAAACGATGAATTGAAAACAGGCAACACTCAAAACAAGGAGGAGAAATTAGATATGCAAGCAAAAATAAGGGATTTTTTAAGGGGTGGAAAAGGAGAGGTTACCATTCGTTTTGATGATAAAGATTTAGCAAGGTTACCATGCGATTGCGAGTATGACCCCGCCTTATGCGGGAAAGACGGCAATGAAGTGCTGGTGGTAAGGAAAATTGAAGTACAAAGCGATGATGGCTCTTGGGAACCTTATCCAAGTGTAACTTGGCTTGACGGAGTTGAAAGTGAAGAACAGCTGGCCACTAAAGTTTTAGTCCAAAAGACCGACGAAGAAGGGTTTAACATTATGGCTTCAACCGATGGGGTTCCAGACGGGAAACTAATGTGTGAGGCTGAGGGGGCCGGCATTTATACGGAAACCATAGGCTGACAGAGCTGAAACTACTCTGTCGACTCTGCGAATAGCTCCTTGAACCTGGCAGGTGTGTGCCTAGTGCATGCGCTTGCCATTTTTTTTATTGTAACGGACAGCGGACTAGCAGCTGAAGCGAAAGCGGAGGCTGCGCTCGCGGTCAACAAGCGCGCCCTCCGCTATCGCTATGGGCGCTACTCCAACTCTGATTTCGGGCGCTACTCCGTCGTCGTAAATGCTAAATGAAAAATGTCAAATGAAAAATGAAAATATATAGCCAAGAATACACCCCACAGAAATCGGCGGCAAAGCCGGCACTGGCTTGCGCTCGGGCCGGGTTAGAAACACAAAATGAATAAAAGCCAGACCTAGTAAAGCGCCAACTATGATTAAGATAGAAGCTACTAAACTTTGACGCAGGGCCGAGACCGCGAAAATAATTGGGAAGGCTATATCCCCGGTTCCTAAAAAAATATGGTCTGGACTGGCTTGCGTCTGCGACATTCTGGTCGCTAAACCCCTCATCCTTTTGGGAATAATAATCGCAAAATAAACCCCCCGCTGAACCAATCCTTTAAACATGGCTACCATGTGCTTGGTTTTCCAAACTGCAATCATATCGTAGATTGAAAGAAAGATTAAAATTATAATCACATGGCTCGGCTTAACTGACAAGCCTAAGGCCACGCTGGCGCCAACAACTGCCAGGCTAAGCCCCAGGTTATGCGTCAGCACCCGGGGAAAAGCATAGCGCAGGAGTAAAATTAGGAAAGAAAAAATGGCTGATATAAATTCATCAAACCAGATGTTAAAAACAAAAAAGGAGCCAAAGAAAAGCAAAAAAACATAAAAAAATTTAAATGGCTTTTTACCTTTTATAAACTTGACTGCCAAATAAAGCGCTAGCGAAGCAACCAAAAAATAAATAATAAAATACCACCAGGTGATTGGCTCAACTGATTGCTGAACCAGGGCTTGCCTGCTTGCTGGCATTTTAGAAAAAGTCAAACCGCAAAACAGCCCAAAAATTTGGACGAGGAGGAAAAGGATGACTTCGAAAAAGAAGAAGTCTAGTTTTAAATTTTTTTTGTTAGACACGGATCTTTAAGAAAAATATTTTCATTTATCAAGGTTAATATGTGCATATCCATTCGTCCCTGACTATTTTGTTTCGTGTTATGCGCCTCGTGAATCATGATTAAGATATTTGCGGTTTTTAAGTTTAGTGGGCAAGTACTCCTGCTCCTCGTTGTAATCATAATCCGGTGAATATTTGTAGCCTTTGGAATAATCCAGCTCTTTCATAAGCTGGGTTGGAGCGTTTCTAATATGTAAGGGCACGGGCTCGTTTGGGGTGTTTTTTATGTCTTGCTTTACCTTTCCATAAGCAGTATATAATTCATTGGATTTTTTGCATTTTGCCATATAAACCACGGCTTGAGCCAAGGCAAGTTCGCATTCCGGCATACCAATAAAATGGCAGGCCTGATAAGCGCTGACTGCCTGGATAAGGGCTTGGGAATTCGCGAGCCCAATGTCTTCGCTGGCGAATCGCACGATGCGGCGAGCGATGTATAACGGGTCTTCCCCGGCTTCCAACATCCGGCCGAGCCAATAGAGCGCCGCGTTCGCGTCGGAACCGCGCATTGATTTATGCAGGGCTGAAATAATATTATAATGCTCATCCCCTGCTCTGTCATAAAGCAGATGGGTTTTTTGCAAGGCCTGCTGGATTTTTTCTTTGTTGATAACGATATATTCTGACACTGATTTTGAGTTGGACGCTTTTAGTAACGTTTGTCTTTGGCGCGCGCTCGGAGATCGCGCGCCAGCCGGTATTCCCGACTTAATTGCTAATTCTAATGCGTTTAAAGCGACCCGAGCGTCGCCGTCCGCTAATTCGGACAAATATTTTATAACAGCTGGCGAGATTTTAATTTTAAAATTTTTATAACCCTTTTCATCTTTGATTGCGCGTTTTAGAATACTTGCGATTTGTTCCGGCTCCAATTTGTTCAACACAAAAACCCGGCATCTTGAAAGCAGAGCAGAGATAATTTCAAAACTGGGATTTTCAGTTGTCGCTCCGATTAGAGTAAGGGTTCCGTTTTCAATATATGGCAATAAGCCGTCCTGCTGAACCTTATTCCAACGATGGATTTCGTCAACAAAGAGAATTGTTTTGCGGTTCTGGAATTTTCGGCTTTCTTGAGCTTGAATGATAACTTTCTGAAGCTCGCTTTTTCCGCTGTTGACGGCGGAGAGTTGAATAAAAGATGATTTAGTTATTTCTGCGATAATCCGCGCCAATGTGGTTTTGCCACAGCCGGGAGGTCCCCAAAAAATCATTGAGGGGACTTGGTCTTTTTCAATTGCCTGACGCAAAAGTTTATCTTTGCCGATTAACTCGTCTTGGCCCACGAATTCGCTAAATTTACCGGCGCGGATGCGGTCGGCTAATGGAGCGTCTTTTTGCAGGTTTTGGGAAAATAGGTCATTATTTATCATTTGGCATTTATTTATCATTCAGATTAACGGATTTATTCTAATATTTTAGAGTTAGTCATTCAACAAATTGATAATAATTTTTATTAAAACATCTTTTTCTTTTGGATTGCTTTCAGCTATTAAAAGCGCCAGCGCGGCTAAACCGTTATCATTTATTTTTCTTTCTCCGCTTTTACGAAAAAGATAATTATTTTTATCCAAAAAATAGACAAACAGAAATGAGCCAATGCGCTTGTTGCCGTCAACAAAAGGATGGTCTTTTATAGTCAAATACAAAAGATGCGCTGATTTTTCATCTAAACTTCTATACAATTCTTTTTTACCAAAGGTCTGGTAAAGATTTTTAACAACACTTTCAAATGAGCTGTTTCTTTCCATGCCAAAAATATCGCCGGCTTCTTTTTTGGCAATCAAATTTTTTCTCAACTCAGAAATTATGTTTAAACAATTTTGATATTCCAAAACAAACTTTGCCTTTTGGCCTTTTCCCGTTTTTAATTTATTTTTGTCGTATTTCTCTAAAAGCGACAAAGTTTTGGAATAATCCGCCAATAAATTTAAAATTTCTTTTTCATTGCCTTTTAGTTGCTTTTTTTCTGCCTGCCTTTGTAGAAAAGAAATAGTTGTTTGCAATTCTTGAAATTTATTTTGGGCTTCCGTAAGCCGTTTCTCGTTTATCGCATATCCTTTCAGTAGATAATTTTTCAAAACTCTTGTCGCCCAAATTCTAAACTGAGTGGCTTTTTGCGAATTAACGCGGTAACCAACTGAAATAATCATATCAAGATTATATAAATTCATTTTACGAAATTTTCCATCAGCGGCAACCTGTTCCAAAACGGAACATGTTGAATGTTTAGTAAGCTCACCTGTTTTATAGATGTTATTTATATGTTTTACAATTGCTGGACGATTCACGCCAAAAATTTGTGATGTTTGACGCGCGTCAAGCCATACAGTTTCTTCTTTTAGAAGCACCTTTAACTCAACCTCTTTTTTGGAGGTTTTGTAAATTATTATTTCACCTTTGTTTAATTTTTCAATTTTTCTTTTTTTTAACATAAAATTAGCTAATGCTTCAGATAATTTTTATTCACTTGCGCGTCCTTTGTGGGTTTATTTTAACATTTTGGGATTAAAAAATCCAGCAAAATAGCTGGAAACGATAATAAAATTGCGTTAAGCTAATTTTACGGGCTATGGCCTAACTAGTAAGGCGCGCGATTCGGGTTCGTGGGGTTGCCGGTTCAAGTCCGGCTACCCCCGGCCAATTCAGACATTTCAAATTTTCAGGAGAAAGAGTTTGCTCGCTCGCCTGACCGTCCGTAGCCGCCAGGCGAAGGCGGGGACTGCCCTTTTTTTCGGCGGAATTGGAGGCTGTATTTCGCAAAACGAAACGCGCCGCCAAAGAAGATGTTGCCCCTGCCTATCGGCAGGCAGGCTTGACCCGCCCAACCCGCGCGCGCCTGCTCGCCGTAGCTTTTTTAAATTCGCCATAGCCTTGCGCAGAGGCGATAGCGAAGGAGCGGGCAACGACAAGGAATTCCCTAATTTCGTTTGATTAAATCGTAAAAATTTCATATACTAACTTGCAGATAGTTAAAATTTTGTATGCCTGCTAACTATCATAGTAAAACTATACGAATATGTCAAACGAAAAAACCACAATCGGAGAAAACATAAAAAATACCGAAACAAGATCGGTATTTCTCAAGATGTCTTATCAAAAAGGGCCAACTTGGCTTTTCATACCATTGCCAAAATTGAAGCAGGCGCGACGTAAAACCCCACTATTGATACCGTTAAAAAAATCGCGGACGCGTTGGGCGTTTCGCTTGCTTGCCCTCCCGAATCATTAGCGAAGGAGGGATGAGTTAATAAAATAAAAATATGGCGATTTAATCACGCAACGGCGATAATTGAAGTGAAAATATAAATTTGCTTATTTTCAGATATATGCTAAAGTGTAAATATAAATAATCATACTTACAGATATGAAGCAAACATTCAAAGCGGGTATATATAAACAGCAACTGGAATATAAGAGTTTCAGTCCTTTTCCTATAAATAAATTGTTTGAATGGGAAGACAGAAAGGTTGGCATCTTGCTTGCGGAAGCAATGCGTCTTTTGGGCGAACTCAATGCCTATTCAACGCTTGTGCCTGATGTGGACTATTTCATTAGAATGCACATTGCCAAAGAAGCGACCACTTCTAGCCGAATTGAGGGTACTAAAACCGGGATTGATGAGGTCCTCTCTCCAAAGGAAGATATTCAACCCGAGCGCAGAGATGACTGGCGAGAAGTTCAAAATTACATCCAAGCGATAAACTTTTCAATCAAAGAACTGCATAATGTGCCGTTATCAATGCGACTCCTTAAATCCGCGCATAAAATTCTTCTGTCTGGCGCGAGAGGAGAGCGCAAGACACCTGGAGAGATTCGCGCGAGCCAAAATTGGATTGGGGGGTCAAACCTAAAGGATGCCTTTTTTATTCCTCCGCATCCAAGCGAGCTAGGAGATTTGCTCTCTGATCTTGAAAAATTTTGGCACAATAAGCAGTTAGATATTCCTCTTTTGCTGAAGATAGCAATGAGTCATTATCAATTTGAAACAATTCACCCGTTTCTTGACGGCAACGGAAGGATTGGCCGGTTGCTTATAACTCTTCAATTAATTGAGGCAGGGGTATTGCGTCGTCCGACACTCTATCTGTCGGATTTTTTCGCGAGGAACAAAGGGTCATATTATGATTCGCTCACCCTTGTCCGTTCATCAGATAATATAGAGCAATGGATAAAATTTTTTCTGTCCGGAGTCGTTGATACCGCGACCAAGGGAAAAGAAACCCTTGAGAAGATAGTAATTCTGCGTCAGAAATATGAGAAAAAAATAATGTCCATGGGCAGACGCGCTAAACTTGGACAGAAACTTTTGTTCAAACTTTTTTCACAGCCGATTATGGGAGTCAATCAAATCGCATCAGAACTCGACATTGCGTTTATAACAGCGAATCGGCTTGTAGAAGGATTTGTAGAAAAAGGAATTGTATCCGAAAAAACCGGTTTTTCAAGAAATCGGTCTTTTGAGTTGCATGAATATGTGGCTCTGTTTGATAAATAATTTTATGGCAAAAATCGCTATAAGCGCTCGCCATCTCGCTTGCTTGCCCTTCCGAAGCATCAGCGACAGAGGGATGAGTTAAGGAAATAGTTATGGACAAAAAATATCTAAACAAAATAATCAAGGCGATTGCCTAGAGGAATTAAAAAAACTGCCTGAAAAATGTCGGATTTAAAATTTAATAAATCAAATCTATGGAAAAACAAATAATCGTTAAATTACATAAAAACTTTGAGGATTGCGCCCATGAAAAAGACGGGGTGGAATTTTGGTATGCCAGAGAATTGCAGGGGTTGCTGGGTTATGAACAATGGAGAAATTTTGAGGGCGTAATAGAAAAGGCAAAAATAGCATGCAAAACCGCCAAGCAAAAGGTTTCCGATCATTTTGCCGACGCCGGCAAGATGATAGAAATTGGCAAGGGCGGACAGAGGCCAGTTGGCGATATTATGCTAACTCGCTATGCCTGTTATCTTATCGCTCAAAATGGCGATCCGAGAAAAGATGAAATTGCTTTTGCAATGACTTATTTTGCCGTTCAAACCCGCAAGCAGGAAATTGTAGAACAGCGATTGGCAGAGTGGGAGCGTCTGCATGCCCGAGAAAAACTTTCTATTTCCGAAAAAACTCTTTCTGGCGTTTTGTTTGAGCGAGGCGTTGACGGCCAGGGATTTGCCAGAATTCGCAGTAAAGGCGACCAGGCTTTGTTTGGCGGCTACAATACTCAAGATATGAAAAGCAATCTCGGCGTTCCGGAAAAACGGCCGCTGGCGGATTTTCTGCCGGGCGTTACCATTAAAGCCAAAGATTTAGCCACCGAGATTACAAGCTTTAATGTGAAAAAAGACCAAGCATTAAGAGGAGAAATGCCTATTACTTCCGAACATGTGAAGAATAATGAAAATATGCGGGAGATGCTTGCTAAAAGCGGAATTCATCCTGAATCTTTGCCGCCGGAAGAGGACGCGAAAAAACTTGAACGAAAATTAAAATCCGAGGATAAAAAATTGCCCAAATCAGTTAAAAAATTGAAAAAATAATTATGGCGGGACAAACCACAAAACGAAAAATTGATACCGTTAAAAAATCGCGGGCGCGCTCGGCGTTTCACTTGATATTTTAATTCACAGGGTAAAATAAAAATATGGCAAACAGCAATCTTACAAACGCAAAAAGGGCGAAGAACGATGAGTTTTATACGCAGTATGGCGATATTCAAAAAGAGATTGAAGCGTATTTGGAATTCAACCCTGATGTATTTCGCGGCAAGATAGTGTATTGCAACTGCGACGATCCGTATGAGAGTAATTTTTTTCGTTATTTTGTGCTTAATTTCAATAAACTTGGATTAAAGCAACTTATTACCACTAGTTATAAACCCTCTCCTGTAGCCAATACCCAGTTAG
>JAHIMF010000048.1 GCA_018896645.1 Patescibacteria group bacterium
GCCACTGGCACGGCAATTAAGGCGCCAACAATGCCGGCTATCTTGCCGCCAATCAAAATTACTAAAATCACCACAATCGGGTTAAGACCTACGGCCCGCTTCATTATTTTGGGCACAATCAAATTATTCTCTAATTGCTGAATGATAAGATACAAGACAATCACTAAAAGAGATTTTATCGGCGACTGGGTAAAGGCGATAAAAACCGCGGGCACAGCGCCAAAAATCGGACCAATATACGGAATGATCTCCATCAAGCCCGCAAATAGCGCCAGCAACAAAGCATACTTGACCCCTAAAATCAAAAGTCCGATGTAGGATAGGATACCGATGATTATCATTAAAATAACTTGCCCCCTAAGCCAAGAACCAATCTTTTTTTGCATCCGAACATGCAGCTGCATAACATAGGGCTGATATTTCAACGGAGTAACCGCCTGCAGGAAAGCTCTCATGTTGTCTTTCTCTACAATCAAATAAAAAGTAATCACTAAAACCGCGAACAAGGCAATAAATCCGCCAAAAATATCACTGATTGTAGAAAAAATGCCTCTTGTGGTTTGACCAATATTCGCTACCCAAGATTCTATAATATGCCTAACGCCCTGCCCAGTAGAGGCTTCCCCCTGAAACTCTTCAAAACCACCAATAATTCTCTGATAATAACTGGGAAAATCTTTGGTTAAGCCAACAAACTCTGTAGTTATCGCTGGCACTAAAAGCACAACTACCAAGGCTAAAATTCCAAAACTCAAAACATAGATGGTAAGGATGCTCAAAATGCGGGGGATCTTTCTGGTCTGGAGCCAGTCTACCCAAGGATCAATGGCGGCTCCGAAAATCACAGCTACGAACAAAATAGCCATAACATCTCGAATCATATACACAAATAAAAGCAATAGAATTACAGCTATTATCTTTAAGATACTTACAATAGAGAGATTGATTGTTTGGTTTCCTTCTTTCATAAAAAAATTATTAAAATTAGAAATATAAAAAAATCTAAATTTATATCGGATTGATATTTGTTGATACTAATGGATATTCATTGATATTTGTTGATATTGGGAAATTAATATCTGAATATCTATTAATATCCGTAATATCCGTAATTTTATTATACCCTACTCCCACAAAAGTCTCAAGAAGCGGTTTCTATCTCTAAACGGACCAATCAAAGTTAAAGTTGATTTCTTGATATTCAAAATTTCACGAGCTACGCGCTTGATATCTGCCAACCTTATGCTTTCAATTTGTTTAAGCTTTTTCTCAAGTGACTCGATTTTATTAAGTAAAAGCAATTGGCTGGTATAAAACTCGGCAATCTCATGAGAATCTTCAAACTCTAATATCACTCTGCCCTTGACATAATCTTTGGCTTTTTGCAGCTCCTCCGGACTCGCGCCAAGTTGCACCAATTTTTTTAGCTCCTGAACAATCACTTTGATAGCCTCGTCAATTCGCGCTTTATCAAGCCCGGCCTGAATAATAAAACTGCCAGTATCTTGATATGGATTATTGTTTGAGCGAATAAAATAACAAAGCCCCCGGCGCTCTCGGACCTCAATAAAAAGTCGGGAACTCATGTTACCGCCCAATATAATATTGAGCAACTCTAACGCATAACGGTTTTTGTGGGTATATGAATATCCCAGAAATCCAAGACAAAGTTGGACCTGTTGGGTATCCATGCGCTTGAGTGCTACCCGCGGAGTCGCGATAATATTGTCCGATTGTTCAATTGTCAAAAACCTCGAGCTGTGTCGAAGGGTTCGATTGCTCGATTGTTCGATTGCTTTAATGCTTTTATGTTTTAATGCTTTAATGTCGCTAAAGCAGGTCTTTATCAACCCCAAAATTCTCTTCTCCTTAATCTGGCCACACACGCCAACAACCATATTCCTTGGATTATAAAACTCGTTCCGATATTTTAACATTGTTTGCCTGGAAATATTCTTGATGTTTTCTTTGGGGCCAATAATCAGCTGACCCAAACTACTTGTCCCGCCAAACATTGTTTCTTCCAAAAATGCGGGAGCAAATAGTAACGGGTTATCTTCGTACATATTAATTTCTTCAATAATCGTTCCGCGCTCGCGATTAAGCTCTTCGGAATCAAACTTGGAACAAAACAGCATGTCTGCCAGCACGTCCACGGCGAGTTCTATTTTTTCGCTTTGTAATTTTACGAAATAGCCCGTATGGTCTTTACCGGTAAAAGCATTATACTCGGCTCCCACACTATCAAGTTCTTGGGACAAATCCAGGGTTGTCGGTCGTCTTTGGGTCCCCTTAAACATCATATGTTCTATAAAATGAGAAGTACCGTTTAGCTTTCGCGACTCGTATCTAGAGCCCACCTTAACCAATACCAACACGGTCACGGCTTTAGTTTCGTGGAGCGAGGCAGTTATGACGCGGAGGCCGTTGGATAATTTGGTGACTTTGTAATTCATAGTAATATACCTTCTTAATAAATCATAGCTCTGTAACTTGTTGATATTTGTTGATATTTGCCCTTCGGGCTGATATTCATTGATATTTGTCGATATTGGGAAATTACTTTCTGAATATCTATTAATATCATGACTGAATTTCTATTAATATCTATGAATATCACGAAGTAAACCCTGTACCAAGGTGTCGCTTGTTGGTGGCATTAAACCACCAACTGCGACCAATCTATTATACCTCCGACTTCGTCAAAGGCTTTCTTTTGGTGCAGGGTAAATATCTATTAATTTCACGCTATGAATTTTTCTTTCAAATAGTTAATGAGTGTCTCGATATCCACGCGGTCCTGCTCCATCGTATCCCTATCCCTAACCGTCACCTTTTTATCTTCCAACGAATCAAAATCAACAGTCACACAATACGGAGTGCCGATTTCATCCTGCCGGCGATAACGGCGGCCAATAGAAGCTACCTCATCATACTGGCAGTTCCAACTCTTAAGCAAATCTTGAAAAATCTCTTGGGCTAATTTTGTAAGCGGCTCCTTTTTAGATAATGGCAAAACAGCAACTTTAACCGGAGCCAAACGTTTATCCAAACCAAGCATTACTTCAACTTCTTTAGTAGATTCAGTCGTAGTTGTTCGACCGCCAGCCACTTCTTTGTAAGCATCAATAAGAATCGCTAATAAAAGCCTATCAACTCCCAAAGAAGGCTCGATAACATAAGGCGTGAATTCCTTGCCTTCTTCATCTTTATATATTAATTTTTGACCACTGACTTTACTGTGGGCCGAGAGATCAAAATCTGTCCGGTTGGCAATGCCCCAAAGTTCGCCCCAGCCCCAAGGAAACTTGTATTCAATGTCAGTCGTGGCTTTGGAATAATGAGAAAGTTCTTTTTTGTCATGGTCGCGCAATTTAATGTTTTTATTGTCTATTCCAAGTTCAAGCAAAAAGTCCAGGCAAAACTCGCGCCATTTTTTAAACTGCTCCATATCTTCGCCGCTCTTTACAAAATATTCCAACTCCATTTGCTCAAATTCCCGAGTCCGAAAAATAAAATTTCCAGGCGTGATTTCGTTTCTAAAGGCCTTGCCGATTTGAGCAACACCAAAAGGCAATTTCAGCCGCATTGAATCCTTGATTAATTCATAATCTACAAAAATACCCTGGGCGGTTTCCGGCCGCAAATAAACCTCGCTCCCCTCGCCTTCTATTGGACCAATAAAAGTTTTAAACATTAAATTGAAAGGTCGAGATTCCGTCAGCTCGCCGCCGCATTCCGGGCAGTGTAATTTTCCATCACCGGTATCAATTTCGCCATATTTACCTTCACGCAATTCATCTTCCCTGAACCTTTGTTGGCATTTTTTACAATCAACCAAAGGGTCAGCAAAAGAAGCTAGGTGGCCGCTGGCTTCCCATGTTTTGGGGTTCATAATAATACCAGCATCAAGGCCAACCACATCGCTTCGTTCCTGCACAAATTTCTGCCACCACAATCTCTTGATATTATTTTTGAGTTCCACTCCCAGGGGGCCATAATCCCAAGAATTAGCAAGACCGCCATAAATTTCACTGCCGGGAAAAATAAAGCCGCGGCGTTTGCATAAAGAAACTATTTTGTCCATAAAATTATTCTTTTGAAATCCATTATTTAGTGAAGCCTCGGCAGGTGAGTTCTTTTTGGACATAAGATAAAAAATTTATTGGTTTATTGGTTTATTGGTTTATTTTTATAATTCTCTTTAATTATAGCTCTTTTAACAGGCTTTGGCAAATAAATCCCGGCGTCAAAATAGAATAAAAAAGGCCGAAATAGTTAGCTTAGGTTTTAAAACCTAAGCTAACTATTGGGCCTGTTTGGAATATTCTTTAATGTAAATAGTATGAACCACCTTCATACCCTCAATTTCTTTAACAATAAAAACACATTTCCCATTTCTATACTCGTATTCAGGCGGTTTACCGCCCTTTGGCTGGATGAAAAAATCCCCGGACAAAATTCTTTGAGCCTCTGGCATTGATTCTATAATTCCAACCACACCGCGACGTTCGGTAAGTCTTTGCCAAAAATGCGCTCCCACCCAAAAACCGGCAACAGGAGAATGGGAGTCGCGTATCTGGGCTCTGATTTGCCTGGGTGTAGAGTGGCGCCCTTGCCTCCGCTTTTTGGGCTTTTGATAATTCATTTTCCGTCTTCGCTTTTTGCTCACAATATTCACACCCCCTTATTAAAAAGA
This sequence comes from Patescibacteria group bacterium, assembly GCA_018896645.1. Classification (NCBI taxonomy): domain Bacteria; species Patescibacteria group bacterium. The sequence continues at coordinate 4,700 of JAHIMF010000048.1, forward strand.
GCCAATAAAGCCATAATTCACGATTTTCTATATGATAGCACAAACCATAAATTATGTAAAGATGTGCCGATAATTAACCAATAAAAATGGCATACGGGTTTAAGTCGGGGTTAAACTTCAGATACACAGGCACGTTATACGACATAATAAAAAGCCTTCCGCCAAAGGCGGATAAACTTTTACTGATAATTTTGGCAATTTATTTTTGGGCGGGTCGCGTATGGCAAGTTTTCATATTTAATCACATCTTAAATTTTAACCGAAAGGAGTTGTGCCAGCCCTTCACCTCTGCCTACCGCCTGTCCGCCTCTGGAGGAGCAGGCAGTCAAATTTCCGCCTTTTTTATTTATCCGTAAAGTGATACAATTACCGCATGAAAGCTTATCAGGCAAAAATCAATAAACTTAGCGGCACGGATCTTCACGAAGTTCGCGGGAAGGATTTCGACTTCTATTCTATAAAGAAATCAAGCGGAAATCAAAACGCCGACCTTATGTGCGGTCGGCCTATTTTAAAAAAGATAAAATATTTTTAAATATGTCTTATTTAATTTTACTTCTAGCAATATCCTTTATATTAACGGTTCATTTTGTGGCCTATCGTTTTTTTATTATTGCTTTTAGGATTAGACGAAAGCGCATAAAAAAAACTCTTTTTTTAATCCTTGGAATTTTATCTTTTAGTTTTATTATTTCTGCAATTCTATCTCGCGTTTGGGCAAACGGTTTTATCAAAATATTTTATCTAATTTCCAGTATTTGGTACGGTTTCATGGTCAATTTTATCATGGCCATGGGACTTTTCTTGATTGTTTTAATAATATCTAAAATTTCTAAATTTAAAATAAATAAGGTTCTTATTTCTCGTATTTTTTTGGCTCTTACTGTTCTCTATAGTATTTTTGGAATATATAGCGCTTTTTTTCCAATAATAAAAAATCTTACCGTTAGCATCAGGGATTTACCGGAAGAATGGGAAGGAAAAACCATTGTTCAACTTTCCGATATTCATTTAGGACAAATCATTGGAATACGTTTTATGAATAGAGTGAATGAGAAAGTGGATGAAATTAACCCGGAAATAGTGGTTATTACCGGCGACCTTTTTGATGGAATGAACAAAAGCTTGAATTCTTTTATAGAGCCCCTAAACAATATCAAAGCAAAAAAAGGAGTTTATTATGTAACTGGAAATCATGAAACATATATAGGTGTGGAAAAAGCGTTAAACATTATTAAAAAAACAGAGATTAATATTTTAGATGATACAGTTGCTCTCGTAGCTGGCCTGCAAATTATAGGAATAAGCTATCCTGGTTTGGAAAAAGATATTACAGATGACAAAAATTATAATTTTAATACTCCAAGCTTATTGCTTTATCA
>JAHIMF010000049.1 GCA_018896645.1 Patescibacteria group bacterium
CAACCACTAATCACTTGGAAGGCATCAACGGTTTTTTAAAGGAAAGGTTAAACTTGATGAGAGGTTTAAAGAAAGAAGAAAACGCAGAACCCTTAATCAAACTTTTGATCTACTATTATCGTTTTCACAAATTCACTTCATCAAAGTTCAAAGAGCGAAACGGGAAAGCTCCGGTTGAACTTAATCAACTGAATAATCAACAATTGCTTGATAAAATATTAAAAGGCAAAGAGCCTTATTCCTGGCTTAGGGATCTACTGTCATCACCCTGATTTAGGGACAGTGCCCTAAATTAAAAAAGGCTACACATTAATGTAGCCTTATTAAAAAAGTCTTTGCACTAATCCGCGCCCCTACCCCATCTTTTTTCTGATAAACGCTGGGATGTCTAATCGTTTCTCGTCGTCACTCACCTCTTTAACATCAGCGTCCTCGTCTAATTTTCCATTTGACTCCATTTCTTTGCCCCCCCCTTCCAGACCTAAACTGCCTTTGATTTTTTCCTTGAAAGAAACTGGCTTTTTGTCAAGTAACTCTTTTTCTTCCTCTTTATTGTTGTTTTCGAAAAAATGAAATCTTCTTTCTCCTTCTACTTCTTGCCGCCTGGCACTGCGCGGAACAATACCGCCAAAACCAGTGGCAATAACAGTAATCCGGACTTCGTCTTTTAAACTCTCGTCAATACTGGCGCCAAAAATAATTTTAGCAGCTTCGTCGGCTGTTTCGGTGATTACTTTAGCGGCTTCATTGACCTCGTGCATGCCCAAGTCTTTGCCGCCGGTAATAGTAAACAATACCCCATGAGCCCCGTCAATAGAAAGTTCTAAAAGCGGGCTATCAATCGCCATTTTCGCGGCTTCCGTGGCCCGACCTTCACCCGAAGCCCGACCAATACCCATTAAGGCAGAGCCTGAATCTTTCATAATCGCCTTAACATCGGCAAAATCAACATTAATCAATCCTGGCATAGTAATAATTTCCGAAATCCCCTGCACTCCTTGTTTTAAAATTTCATCAACCACGCCAAAAGCATCAAGAAGCGAAGTTTTTTTATCAACAATCTGTAATATCCTGTCATTGGGTATAACAATAATAGTATCAACTTTATCTTGAAGCTGCTCTAATCCTCGTTCAGCAATTTCCATCCGCTGCAAACCTTCAAAGCCAAACGGTTTGGTCACCACGCCAATAGTTAAGGCGCCCACATCTTGAGAAACTTGAGCGATTAAAGGCGAAGCGCCAGTACCTGTGCCGCCGCCAAGCCCGCAAGTTATAAAAACCATATCACTGCCCCGTAAGGCATCGTGAATCGCGCTTTGGGATTCTTCAGCCGCCTGACGGCCTAATTCTGCATCCATGCCCGCGCCTAAACCTCGGGTGGCATTTTTTCCAATATGTAGCTTTTTACTCGCAGGAACATGGTGCAAGGCCTGAGCATCAGTATTAATAGCCAAAAATTCAACGCCTTTGATTTTGTCCTTAATCATCCGGGTAATCGCTGCATTACCACCACCGCCAACACCAACAACCTTAATTTTGGCAATTGTTTCAATGTCGGGTTTTACTTCAGGCATGACTTGGTTTATTAATTTATTAATTTATTAATTTATTAATTTATTGTTTTTTTGACGTTATTCAATAAATTTGAAGGTGGAGATAATCTGGTCACAATCGCTTTGATAGTCTCCTGACAAACCACCGCTGTCAGAACAGTTAAACTCATATATTCTGTCACCTCGCCTATAAAAAGTTAAAAGGCCAACAACTGTATTATCTGAAGGACGCTCCGGATCAGCAATAACATATTGAACGCCACTATTATCTAAATTTCTACTCTCAATAATTCCTTGGAAATTCTTGGCTGCTACAAACTGCTCAATAGTAAAATTTTTATTATTCTTCCAAATCATTAAAATAAACAAAAACCAAACTAAGCCCTGGCTAATTCCTTTGAGGGCATTAACTTTTTAATCTTGCTAAATTCGGCCAAACTTATCTCCATTATATCAATATTAACCATTTCTCCATCGGCGTCATAATCAACAACAACATTCCCTTTTACGTCAGAATCAACGCTCCTCTTTCTACCTACTCTGATAGAAACAACTTTTGAATCTTTATCGTATTTTATTTCTGGTCTCATAAAATTAAGGTCTTCTAACCTTTATTAGCTTTTCTCCTCTCTCTAACTGCTCTTTGTCTAAAGTAATTAACTCTAGATCATAATCAAAAGCTAAAGCAACATAAAGTGCATCGGAGCTCTTAAGCATGGTTTTACAAATAACCCAAGCGGCTAAATTCGCTAAATGATTATCTATGGGAACAAATGAAAAGTTGGACAACTCCCTCAAGGCCATTGAAAATTCATATGCAAACTTTAAATCTCGGGTACTTCTAACTAAAGCAGATGTTATTTCTGGAACCACTATTTCAGGAAGAAACACCTTTAAATTTTTCTCTTCTATTAAATTGAAAACAGCCCCACTTCTTGAGGAATGCAATTCCTCTGGACGTTGCGAGTTCACTATTACGCTTGCATCAATACAATACATAAAATTATTCTCGTTCTTCTCTAAGAAGCTCTAAACTAGTTTTTTTTGTCTTCCACAATCGATTCATTTTTCTCCCTAATCTTCCAAAATTTAACCAGGCCTCTCTATAGCTTTTAGAGCTTATTTTGGGTTGAACCTTTAATCTTTTATATTGTTTTGTAGTTACATTTGCCATAGTGGGTTATCTTAACAAATATAAAAATAAAATGCAAATGATTTTATTCACAAGGCATCTGCATGTCAAGCAGGCAATGATCAATCCCTATTTTAGGAAGGCCTTAAACCCTTAAACCCTTAAACCAACGGGCCACCGAACCTGCTAATTTACTAACAAAAGAAAAGGGGGAGAAGCTGCCCCGGCCGCCAATCGTCTCGCGCATTTGTTTGCCCCAAAGCACTAAGCCAATTGCCGTAGAAAAGCTCAAATCATTCATTTTATCAATAGCGCTAACAACGCCAGTCGGGTAGCCCAAAGACGCCGGCAAGCGGAATACTTTCTTGGCAACCTCTGCTATGCCGTCCAGCTTAGCTCCGCCGCCAGTCAAAATTACACCCGAGGGCAGCTTGCCGCTCCTGTCAATATCTTTCAACTTCTCATCTGCCATAGTAAATATTTCTTCCACTCGTGCTCCAATAATCTCGGCCAAGTGTTTTTTAGTAACCACTCCGTCTTCTCCGCCGGAAATTTCGGCAAGATTAATCTCTTCTCTGGCCTTGAGATTAGGAGTAATAGCCGTCCCATATTCTAATTTTATTTGCTCTGCCACCTCAATAGAAGTTCTAAGGCCAATTGCCAAATCAGCAGTAATGTGATTGGCGCCAATTGGCAAAACATGCGTGGTTAAGGTATCTCCTTCTTCAAAAACCGCTACCGAAGTTGTTGAGCCGCCAATATTAACAACTGCTACGCCCAGCTCTTTTTGGCGCCTATTAAGGACTGCCTCGGCTGTAGCCAGAATAGAAAAAACTAAATCATCGATATCAACACCGGTTCTATAAATACATTTAGTCAAATTTTTAATCTGCGAAGATGGACCCTCAATAATCTGGGTTTCTGCCTCCAGGCGAACACCGGTCATGCCCACAGGATCTTTTATATTCTTTTGGGTATCTACATTAAATAGGTGGGGCAACACATGAATAATTTCATAATTAGGGGGTGTGGCCACGGTCTGCGCCGCTTCTAAAGCCCGTTCTACTTCATCTTCTTTAATCTCACCATCAGCTTTAGCCACAGCAATAACCCCCCGACTCTCCTGCGAAGTGATGTCACAGCCAGATATGCCCACATAAGCATGTTCTATGGCCAGACCAGTCATCCGCTCGGCTCGTTCCAAACAGGCCGAAATTGAAGAAACCGCATCCTCAATGCTGGTCACTACCCCTTTATTCACCCCCTCTGAAGGACCCTCGGCTCCGCCAATAATATGAATGCGGCCGTCAGGATTTATTTGCGCAACAACAATCCTAATAGTAGTTGAACCGATATCAAGGCCAGTTATTATATTATCTTTAGACATAGAAAACGTCTCAAAATGATTAACAGTTGCTTATATTATAAACTAATTTGGTGAAATTGCCAAGTCTGCGGCGTGATAACCTGTAGTAACTAGCTCCCCCGGTTGCGACCGGGGTCGCGTAATACAATAGTAATACAGTTGTAATACAATTGTATTACTATCGTATTGCTATCGTATTACTACAAGTTACAATAAGTTGCTTTAGAAAATATACTTCCAGAAAATCAAAACACCCACGACTAAAGCGCCTCCAGAGGCGATCAATACGGCCGCGGCCATTATATCCTTAACCTGTTTTATATAATCATGAATCCTAGGTTTAAAAACATCAGACAAACGTTCGAATATTGTATTCACAAGCTCTAAAACCAAAACTCCCACAATCACCATTAGCAAGGCAATTTTTTCCCAAGCGGTTATTCTAAAATAAAACGCCAGGATTATTACAACAATCGCCAGGCTAATCTGAATCCTAAAACTCTGCTCTTCGCGCAAAACCTGAAATAATCCCAGGAAAGCATGTTTAAAACTTTTGTATAAATTTTTTAGATGGAACATTTAGATAAAAATTATAAAAATAAAATAATATAAAAATATAAAAATATTTTATTATTTTATTATTTTATTTTTATATTCTTGTATTTTTAAACTAATACCAGTAATTCCTTCTCCAGTCTTTGCATTATCATCCGCTCAGACCTCTTATCGTGTTCATATCCCAACAAATGAAGAAGTCCGTGAATGAGTAAAATAGTAACTTCTTTCTTCACTGAATGCCCCTGCTCTTTTGCTTGTCGCTTAGCCTGGGGATAACAAATAATCACCTCGCCTAAATAAGGAGGTTCTCCTTTGGGTGCAGCTATCTGACCACCCTCTAAGTTGCTAAAAGCTAAAACATCAGTTATTCTATTTCTTTTGCGATACTTACTGTTAATTTGTTTGATTTTTTTATCACCCACAAAAACAATCGAAACAAGAGGCTCGGGTTCTAGCTTCATCCGACACAAGAAAGCGGCTACAAGTTTTTTAACCAAAGGGGTTGATATTTTAGCTTTTGTTGTATTATTAATTTCAGTCATGAATATAAAGTGCTTTATGTAAATTCGATGTCTAAACGCATCTTAATAAACATTATCACTCGACTAAAGCAAAGCTGGATATTATCTCCAACACCTCTAAAAAACGCTCGGCCAAATCCGAAGCAATGGTTGTTCCCTGCGTATAAGTAAAAACATGCTCGCCGCTAACATCAATCAGGGTAGGCACTTGCTCCCTAGTCTTTTGGACTTCTGACCAAATACTATAATCAAAAACATAAATAGTGAACATCAAACAAGAATTATTGGAGCAAACGCCTTGCTGTTTTGTTGGTAATTTAAAATCAAGCGCCGGACTCGTACCCGCCTCTCCCCAGCTCGACTCGCTTGATGATGCCTCGTATCCTTGCCAGCCTGGAGGCAATTCCAATTTGAAATTATAAGTTTCGTTTTGGTAAATAATCTTTTCTTCTTCGTTAAATTGAAAACTATTGATCAGAAGCTCGAACGTGGTCTTAAAACTCGCCTCCTCTCTGATACCCATATTATAAGTAATCAGGTAAATTAAATTTTCTTTGGCGATATACGCGGTGGAACCACCCGGGCTCCAAATGATCCTGTGGCCGTTGATATCAGAAATCCTTACTTGAGCCGCTTGAACTCCAGGTGACTGATCAAGATACCAATCTAACGCCGGAAGCGACAGGGGATTGTCTTCAATATGAATCTCAATAAACTCTTCGAGTGAGGGGGCGGAAAAAATCACTTTTCTGCCAATATTAGCGCCCTCTCCCTGACTGGCGGCAACAGACCACAAACGCGGATAAAACAGTAAGTAACCATAAGGTTCATTTGTATATACCTGAACCAAACCAGAAGTAGAAAGAAGGCCCGAACCGCTAGGATTATACAAGTTCAATACTTCTGCGCCATCAGGATAACCATCCCCGTCAGTATCCGGATTAGCCAAATCAGTCAGGTAAAGACTCTCTTCTTCATCTGTTAGGCCATCATTATCACTGTCGCGGGCCGTGGGCATAATACTCACAACGGGCCCAGCCGGTTCTGTTGTCACCGGAACAACCAAAGCAATGTTGCCTTCCGGCAACGAGTCAGTGATAAATAAAACGGTTTCAAAATCCGCTTCCTCAATCCCCATCAAAAGTTTGATGTTTGATTCTTGCTGCCAAGAAACCACCAATAAATCAACCGCCGTTGTTCCCGAGGGCAAATCTTCTGGTTGGTATGTAAATGTCACGAGCAACTCCTCGCCAGGAATCAAGTCTCCTGAAGGATAAAACGCATAAACACCGCCGATTATTTCAAACTCCTGACCTTGGTCATCTTTTACGATTTTTGGCGGCATATCAATAGCCCAAACCCTTAGATCTAAAGAGCTTAAATTCTCGGGTATTTCAAAACTAATAGTACCCTTTGTATCCCCATAAAAATCTTTAGCCTCGGCTTCAAGCCTCAAAGTTTGAATAACTTCTTCTTCTATCGTCTCCTCGGTTGATGTTGAAATTTCTGCTAAAGATTCGGCTGGTAAGAGCGGCTCATCAAAAATAATCTCCTTTTTACCAAAAAGCAGTTCATTAAAACTCTTGCTAAAAAGCAGTAAACCGCTAAACCCTAAAATGAAAATTATCAAAATAATAACAATCAGGACAAGTTTTATTTGTCTTTTGCTTTTCCCGGCAGAGGCCTTGGAAAGAGTATTTCTTAAAAACTTGCCCGGCATGGTGCGCACTTCTCTATATTCTGGGGTAAGGGCAATTTCGCCTTTGTTCCGGTCTACCCCAGGCGCTTTCTCAAATTTGGTCAAATCATCTGCTGGATTCTTGTCCTGTTTCTGCTTCTTGGATTTTTTAAAAGGGTTAAACATAGTCATTCATAAAAATATAAAAACATAAAAATATAAAAATACAAAGATTGCGAGAATATTTTTATATTATTTTATTTTTATATTATTTTATTTTTATATTATTTTATTTTTAATGCTTTAATGCTCTTACGGCAATTCCAGCAGCTTCCCGGGTCCATTAGGGTTATAACCACTCCCAACCTCCTCGCCATCAGAATAGCCGTCACTATCAGTATCGGGGTTCAGGGGGTCTGTTTGATAGATCTTAACTTCGTCTAAATCTGGCAGTCCGTCGCCGTCAGTATCCGGGTCATCAAAGTTTGTGCCCAAAACAGCCTCTTCTTCGTTGGTTAATCCGTCACCATCATTATCTAATGTTACTGGTTCTGAAGGTTGGGTCGGCTCTTCTAGCGGCTCTTCGGGCTCTATTAGTTCTACTGCTGGTTCTGGCTCGGTTTCAATCAGTGGTTCAGCTTCTGGTTCCTCGGTTACCGGCGGTTCGGCTATCTCTCCAGAAATTAAAGGTTCTGATTCGGCAAAAAATCGCTTATAAGCAAAAAATCCGCCAGCAGCTAAACCAGCAATGATAACAATACTTAATAAAATAATTGCTATCTTTTTTTTGCCAGAAAGGGGACTCGACCCCAAACTTGCCATCATCTGCTCTGGAGACATGGTTTTTATCCTACTCGCGTCAGTAGCATCCACTGGGCGCTCGTCTGGATTGCTAGAAATATTTAACCTTGGCCCTTGGTTGCTGGTCAAAGGCGCCCCTGCTCCCGCGGTTTCCCCGGACCGCTCCGGTCCAGAAAAAATGTCTTCTACTTGGGCTGGCTTACCGGGTACTGGCGCTTCGGGTCTGGGCTCTCTTGTTAGCAATGTCGGCTTTTCTTGAAGTGGCTCGGTTTGAGCCGCCCCTACTCCGTCTATTGGTAAGTTACCAGGCGGAGGGCCCGTAGCTCCAGCTCGCGGGATATTGGCGGGACCTTTTTGGGGGGATTGACCCGGACCATCTTGATTAGGATTTTGATTGTTGGTGGCTTGGTCGTCGAACATAGTTTATGTCATCAAAGATTAAAAATGTTGAAAAATATATTTTCATATTTTCATATATCCATCTGAGAGTTAATAAAGTCGTTAATAAAGTTAATAGGGTTAATAAAATTTACAAGATATCTACTTTTTTATTAACTTTATTAACGACCATATTAACCCTATTAACTCATCTAATAACTCTATTAACAATGACTCATTAACCGCCAATATATCACGAAGTAAAACGGATATACGCCGGCAGTTCTGGCAGTTTCCCCGGTCCTCTTGGGTTATACCCATTCTTAACTTCGGCGGCATCAGGATGGCCATCACCGTCAGTATCAGTGTTAAGGGGGTCGGAATAATAAATCATCACCTCTTCATAATCAAGCAGTCCGTCTCTATCAGTATCCTGAAGCATGGGATGCGTCCCAAGCTCTTTTTCTTGGGTATCAAGTAAACCATCGCCGTCAGAATCCATTGCTTCTGGGTCATAATCTTTTTCCAAAGGGTCTTTATTTAATATTACCTCAACCCCATCCAAAAGTCCATCGCCGTCAGTGTCGCGCTTGCGGGGATCAGTGCCTAACTCTTTCTCCTTGCCGTCAACAAGACCGTCATGGTCGCTATCCCGCATGATTCTAATTTGGTTTTGAATTTCTAAAACTTCTTGTTCTTTACTGTCGATAATTCCATCACCGTCAGTATCTTTTTTCAAAGGGTCAGTCCGATAAACAACAATCTCGGCCCAGTCGCTTAAGCCATCATCATCAGTGTCCTGATTTTTGGGATCGGTGCCAATCTTTTCTTCTTCTATATCCACCAAATTATCGGCATCTGTATCTAAACCAAAATCTGTAAAGTCGAGTACTCCAGAATCACGACCTATATTAATTTCACTTTGATCCGGTAATCCATCTCCGTCTGAATCTTTATCCATAATTACCTCATCCAAAGTAATAAAATCCAATTCATTATCAAACATCCCCTGTTTTCTATATGGATTCTTATATTCTACAATCTTGGCGGTTAATTTTTCTTGATTTGTTAAACCTGGAGCAGGCGGTTGCTGGCTCTTTTTTTTATAAATTAAAATACCAGAAAATATCAAAGCGGCTACCAATACAAGTATTATTAAAATTTTTAGGGCTCTAGAAATCATAATTATGGTTCAAATTCTATTATCACATTATCCAGTTCCGGGCTGACGGTCTCGTCAGGCGTATCAAGGGTAAAAACAATTTGAATATAACGATTATCAGGCACGGCTTTGGCGTTTAAATCTTCTGACCGAGAAACAAAACCAGCCGTAGAATAAGCGCCAGCCGGATCAAAATCATAGTCACCAGACCAAGTTGCTCCATTAGGAGAAGTTCTCACGGTTACCCAAACATTAGTATTAGCCATGCCAGCTAAAGGCTCTTTGTCAGCCCATTTCAAAAAAGTCCAATCAGTGCCTGCGTGTTTACTGTCAAAATCAAGAGTCCAAGTGCCAAGCGCCGGCAGGGTAATATTGAACAAAGAAAACCCGGCCATATCAGAATAAGTATATAAATTATTAGAGTTAGAAATTTCATAACCAGTTGGCGGACTAATTATTCCTGTGACAGGATCATATTTATACGATGTAATATCTCCAACCACGCCTTCACCAGCGCTGTTTTGGCCATCTGCTTGCCTGCTTACTATCCAAACCTTGCCATTGCTAATACCGGTTACTCCCGTTGGATTCTTTCCCACGGGAAGGTAGCTTATCACACTGCCATCAGCTGGATCAATAAGAACGACCTCATCGTCCAGATCTAATGTTGTCCATATATAACCATTCTTATCCACTGCTATTCCAACTCCTCCTCTCCCTGCTCCAGAGGAAAAATTAAAAATATTTTTACCTAAAGTAATCCCACCCATCCCATCTATTGTTTTCGTAAATTTGTATACTCCTGGTTCAGTTATTGCTCCGTACCAACCGTTCCCATTAGAATCAGCAACTAAACCATATGGCCAATTCAATCCACTTTCTGCTGTCTTGTTTAAAAAATCAGAACTAATAATTCCTACGCGAGCCGAGGGGTCGGACATCCACATATAACCGTCTCCGTCAATACTCAACCCATAAACGCTAAGCCCACTGCTAAATGGCCCGCCTATTATATTACAAGTTTCAGTATTAATTTTATATAAATGCCCCCCAATTCTAAATCCTACAATAATATCACCATCCGCATTTGTGGCCAAACCACGCGCTCCATATTCAGTGTCAATTTTTATAGCACATTCAATACTACCGGTGTTTTTATTTATTTTAATTACATCTATCTTGCCAACATCAGCGTCATCCCTGCAAGCCACCCAGCCATTACTATCTAAATCAACAGTAGTCCGAGATGGACTAATGCAGTCATTTGCCGGGTCACCGTATATATTATCAACATCTATTGTTCTTATAATCTGGCCAGCGCTCTCTCCTAGTATTTCACCAGTGGCTACTTGAATTACATCATTATTTTGTGAATCAGCTATCCAAATATAAGGCGTAATTTTACCTGACCCGCCGGATGATAATTTCAAGGTATCTCCAGTAATATCAACGCCACTGGGAGTTCCTTCGGGCCAATCAGCCCCCTCGGCAAAATTAGAATTAACAATAATATTAAAAACTTGCGGGCTGTTATTAGCTGGGGTCCTATAGATACTTTGAACGGCAACCGCAGAAATAGTAAAAACACCAGCATCATCTAAAATGTGCGTTGGGGTTCCAGTTATTAAACCCGTTATAGTGTTAACAGTTAACCATGCAGGCGGCCAAATAGCAGGAGCAGGAGCCGGGGGGACAAAACTAAAATTATATCTAATCGCCGGGTCTAAAGTATCAACTTCCATGTTATAGGAGAAAGTATCGCCAATCTCTAAGGGCGTAATGTCTGACGTACTGGTAATTGTAAAAACTTCATAAGAGCAATTAACGCAACCATCGGCAATAGTTGTATTGGCATCATCGCAGTCTTCAGGGCCAGCCCAAACATAGCCATCACCGCAAGTCGCAATAGTGCAATTGTTTAAACAGGCATCAGTATTGTTGCCATTACCATCATCGCATTCCTCCGCAACATCCGGGTTGCCATCCCCGCAACAAGTGCAATTAACGCGGCAGGCGGCGCAGTTTCCTGGAAACGGGGCCGTGCCATCACAAGTTTCATCTGCTCCATCCACAGCATTATTGCCGCAAAATTCCGCAATACTGCAAGCAGTCCAAAGGGTCCAACCGCGGCAATCATCTAAACAACTTCTTGTTTGCACCCCGTCATAGCCGCCAACTGTACAGCTTTGCGCTTGATAACTTTTATCACACTGTTCTCCAAAAACAGCTTCAACACCGCCATTCCCGCACCAGCCGCCAGTACTCCAGGCGCAGTCTTGGCATTTGTATTGAGCAAACTGGCTGGTTCCGGACCCAATAGGAGCGGGGAGTATTGACTCATCACAAACTTCATACCCAGAATTAAGAACTGTATTCCCGCACCAGCCGCCGCATTCAGCTGTAGTTGGAGGAAGAGAATATCCAGTTGGAGCAAGCCAAGCGGTACAGTTATTATTGCAATATTGAAGGGCTTCATTGTGCCAATTATGATTACCTAAATATTCATCGCAATAATTCCTGGGCAAAGCTTTATCACAGGTCTCTGTGGCTGGGTTAATCTTGCCATCGCCGCAGATATTGGCTGCTGAAAATTTGCTGTCTTTGCAATCATTATTAAAATCAAAATGCACAGGATTAGGAATAGGGTTCCAAAAACTAGCACCTTTATACTCTAAATCAGCCATTAACTCATAACTGTCTCCTGTTGATTGGAATTGATAAACATTAGAGCCAAGCGGGCAAATATATTCTTTAGCTACGGGGTTCCAGCAAGTAGCTTCTTGGTAAGGCGGGACTACTTCCTGACAAGGAGTGAGTAAAGCATTATTAAGCGGGTTAAACATATCAAGCGGATCAGAGAGAGGGGCGTTG
>JAHIMF010000050.1 GCA_018896645.1 Patescibacteria group bacterium
ATGTTATGCTGCTCTAAAAAATTTAATATCCGGTATCAAGCTATTTTTAATACTCCCGATAAAAACATTATAAAAGTTTGGCTAGTTCAACCATTAAATTCTACAACGCAAAAAATAGAATCTTTTTTAATTTCACCCAAACCTCAGAACTATTATAAAGACACCCAGGGAAACAGAATTTTGTATTTTGAATTTAAAGATCAAAAAAATATTAATATCCAAATGGATATTAAAGCAACCTTATGGAAAAATAAAATTAATTTAACAAAAGAAAAATTTTCACTACCCCTATCTTCCTTAAAACTATTTCAGCAATATACCAAAAATGAAAAATTTTTAGAGCAAACTCCAGCCGTAAAAGACTTAACCAAAAATATAATCATTAAAGATGGTTATATTTTAGATACTATTCAATCTGTTTTTAATTTTATCATAAAAAAATTTAAATACTTCTATCCAGTTAAACAAAGAGGTGTAAAATATTTAAATTTAAAGCGACTTAAAGGTGATTGCGGAGAATACTCAAGTTTATTTGTGGCAATATGCAGAATTTTGAAAATTCCCACTAGAAATAACACTGGTTTTGTAATTTTCCCAAAACAAAAAAGGATAGTCAAGCACGGCTGGGCAAGTGTGTATTTAAAACCATTTGGCTGGCTGGATTTTGATACACAATACGCGTCTCTTGAAAAAAACACTAAAAAATATTTTGGCCAAAGAAGTGATTATAGAATAGTATTTACAAATGGATTTAATATTCCTTTAAAACCAGTTATTCCAAAAAGTTTCCAAATCAATCATTGGAATAAACTTGGCCTGCCTCTAACTAATGATTCAGTTCAAACACTGCAACCAATAGTATTTGCTTCCAAAAAAGATGTTAAATTTGAAGACAAAATTGAATTGAGGATAACGTTTCGCGGATATGAGAAGTTGCAAACGAAGTGAGAAAGTCGCGCAGGGCCAAATTTTATATATCTTCCATTACGGGTTTATCTTCAATAAACTCAGAAGGCAACCCAATTTTCTTGAAATAATCAACCATAGATATACAAACGAATCTCTCGGTAGAATAATGAGTTCCGCCTAAAATATTTATTCTATGTTTTTCAGCAAATTCGTGTGCTTCTTGCGAATGTTTATTTTTAACTGTTATTCCAGTTAAAAAAGTGTTAATATTATTACTTAGATCCTGCGTGAAAAAGTGATTTTTTACTCCAAAATCCAGTTAGGAATAAATCAGTTAAAGCCTGCTCTTTACAATTTTTTGTTCAAATCTTCCAGTCCGTTAATTTTGTCTTTCGCGCTCCAGAATGTTTTTTGTTGCGGCGAGTTTTTGGGAAAGCGCAGAATCTGTCGGCTGCCGTGCTGGGCAAATGAGCCGGGCAAGAGAAGCAGTTCATTGCGCAACGTCTCTAATGTTTTGTTGTGATCTGCCGCTGGCAAGCAAAGTCGTTGAAACCATTTAATAAGGTCATATGCCCAAAGGAGAATTTCCAAATACAGTTCGTTGGCCTTGAATTTTTGCGTCGGAATGTTGCCCAGATAATAATCCTCTTTCAAGCTTCTGATATTTCTTTCGCATTGAACGCGGCCATTGTAAAATTTCCAAATGTTGAATGGCGTCATTGAAAGATTGGTGACAATGGCGGAATAGCTGTAAGCGTTAACGGTAAATAAAGTTGATTGGTCGGAGTCATCCGGTTCCAGTTTTTTTCGAATAATGCAGTAACGATACGGCCGTTCCCATTTCATTGGTTGATAAAAAGTTTCTGCGAAAGCATATCGCTTGTCCGTGTCGCTCGCGGCGCGATACTTTAGTCCGACGACCAGATTCTTGAGCGGCCCAGTCATACTCGCGACGATAGTAAATTCGCATTTGTTTTGGCTAATTAAAGCCACAATATCCTTATCATAAAAACCCGAATCGCCGCGCATTCTTACTTGATATTCCTCCTTGGGGAATTGTTGAAAGAATGTTTTTAGACAATCTAACGACCCGACGGATGTATAGGCGTTTCCGTGACGGAGGAGCCCGAATAAACTCGTGCCGCTGTGATGCTCAAAACAGAACAACGGGTGATAGGATCTGCGGCCGCGCCCCTCTGGATTGTAACCCCGCGCCGCTCCTTCCTGATGGCCATACAAAGTACAGACGGTGGAATCTAAATCGATTAACAGTTTTTTCTCCGGCACGATCAGATTGATAAAATATTTTCTCAATCGGTTGTGCAGGCGAATAAGCTGCGATAGAATTTCTTCCGAACCGCGAATAAGAAATCGACGCAAAGTCGTTGGATCGGGAAAATTATTTAAGCCAATCAATAATTTAAAGACGCCATTGTTGCCAAGAAGCTTAGAGATTTCAATGCGGCTCAATCCGAGAATTACCGGGTAAAGCAGAGAAAAAATCAATTCAGAAATCGTATAATGATTATTGCGTTGCTCGTGTCTAATGTTAAGCGTGATGAGACTCCGCCAGCCAATCTGTTTTAAAAACAGATGAAAAAGATAGATACCGCCGAAATGAGTCAGGCGGTTGGAGTTGAATTTTATCTGCACTTTTGTAGCGCCATAGGCCATACAATAAAAGCGTACATTATGGACGGTTTTATTGCAAGAGCCAAATATTGTTAAAGAACAGTATTTTAGCGAAAATTTCAATCAACTAATCCCTGCTTCACGCAGGATCTAAGTAAGTATTTTATTTTGGATAAAGTTTATGGTCAAAATTATGTTTTACCAAACATGATATCTGATAATTTTTTAAACTCAATAAAATTAAAATTGAATGAA
>JAHIMF010000051.1 GCA_018896645.1 Patescibacteria group bacterium
AAAGCAAGACGAGAAAACGAAGAGCCCGTTGATTTTATTTTGGAGTCGGATGTCAAATTGATAAATATACCAAATAATTTTCAGGTTTAATTTAAATTAATAACTTTCACCCCTTATGTTTCAACTCTACAACCCCCAAAGAGACAAAAAAGTTTTAAAAAAGATTGTTATTGCAATGATTGTTGTTGCTGCATTTATTATAATAAAAGATGAAATTTCCTGGCAAATTGGTTCTTATGATGACTATCTTCCGGGAGAGGAGGAATGGGACGAGGACATGGAAGAGTATGACTGCAATGTTGCCGGCATTGAACTTCACGGGTTCTTATCCACTTATATTGTTTCCGCAGATGACGAAGTTGACCAAGAGATGTATGCGGACCAGGCGGCTTCGGAGATTATCAACTTAACTTTGGAAGAGCTGGATAAAGACGAAGAGATTAAAGCGATTGTTTTGGAAATAGATTCTTACGGCGGCAGCGCCGTGGCCGGGGAAGAAGTGGCCGATGCTTTAAAAAGAGTTGAGAAGCCGGTCGTGGCCGTGATCAGGGACGGGGGCGCTTCAGCCGCTTATTGGGCCGCTAGCGGCGCTGATATTATTTTTGCCTCGGCTAATTCTGATGTTGGCAGTATTGGAATTACCATGTCTTATTTGGATTATGCCAAAAGCAATCAAAAAGAAGGATTTACTTACAACCAATTAAGCACCGGCCGTTTTAAAGACACCGGCGATCCTGATAAAATTTTGACTTTAGAAGAAAAAGAATTACTAATGCGGGATGTTAAAATTATGCATGAGAATTTTATTAAAGATGTGGCCGATAACAGGGGACTGGATACAGAAGCGGTGCGGCAAATGGCTGATGGTTCAAGCATGCTCGGCCAGATGGCTTGGGAAAAGGGTTTGATTGATAAAATAGGCGGGCTTTATGAGGTTAAGGAGTATTTGAAAGAAAAGATTGGCGAGGAGGTGGAGGTTTGTTGGTATGAGAGCCCCCGCTAGCACCAGGTATAACCTGGAGTCGAGATGCGAATCGCCAACTAGGACGGTTTTTATTTTTGTAAAATATTTTTTCATGCTATAATTACCCTGAACCAGAGCAAAGTTCGGTTCAGAGTTAACAATAGATGCATCTATAGATGCATCGTGAATGCATTCATGAATGCATTCACGCTAAAAAATAATAAAAGACTATGAAAATTAAAGCCGTAAGAAAATTAGGCAAGAATTCCAAATACAGTTTGGAATTCTTATTCCGCCAAGCATAATTCGGGCCTTGAGATTTAAAGAAAAGCAGAAATTAGTGGTAACCGCGGATACGCGGACCAGAAAAATTACGATTGAAGATTGGCCCGCCTAATGGCCAGCCTCGCCGTCTAGGCAGGCGAGGCAGGAAGAAGAAAGTAACTAGAAACTAGTACCCCGCTGGCTCCATAGTCCCGACTCGCAAGGAGGGCTGTGGAGCCAAACTGTAAGCCAAGATTTCGTCCTGCATTACGGCTCCACAGCCCTACAGCTCACTGTTGTTCGCTTAGGGATTGTGGAGCCAGCGGGGAGATACATAAACAAGCCCAAAGATTCAAAAAGAAACAGATGGTTAGCACTATTATTCTACTCATTTTAGGTGTGTGGCTATTTTGGGTGAGTTTCTAAATAACTGTCAAACAAGTGCTGTTGGCGGCGCGTCCTGCTTTGCAGGGCCTGCCTGCCTGCTTCTCCATGGGCGGACAGGCGGCAGTCAAAACCGAGCTGGAGATACGGGAGGTTGAGGTTTAACTAAAATCCACGCTATAATCCACATATGCACACCCACCGCGCCAATCTTGAAGTTATAGTCCGGGCTGTCATCCAAAAAGATGATAAGCTTTTAGTTTGTCACGAAAAGGGCAGTGATCATTATTTTACCCCTGGCGGGCACATAGAGCCAGGCGAAAGCGCTGAGGAGGCGCTCAAGCGGGAGTTAAAAGAAGAGCTGGACCTAACAATTAAGAAAAGTTTTTTTATCGGGGCAGTTGAAAATATCTTTACCCTGTACCCTCGTGGTTCAGGGTTTACCCAAGACAGGGAAGAGCATCATGAGTTAATTTTAAATTATAAAGTAGAGGCCTTGGATGTAAAAGATAAAAGCCTGGAAGACCATATTGATTTTTTCTTTTTTGATATTGGCCGCTTCTCAAAAGAAGCAGTTTTGCCGATTGTTCTGCGAGAATCAATTTTAAAATGGTTAAAAGACAAAAAGATTTTCTGGGCCAGCCAGATTGGCGATAAAGCAATTTTGCATCCTTAGCCGGGTTCTGTAGCAGTTTGATAAATTAATAAAAAAAGCCAAAAAACAAGGAACGATTTTAAAATAACCTTATGTCCCAATACTACCCCAGTCCCGGTGTGACCGGGGAGCTTCGGCGGGCAGGCCCGCTAAAAAATAGAGATTTTTTTACAATGCCCCCGCTGTTTTTATTTTCAAATTATATCTTTTCAAATTTTTAACCCACGTCATACATATTCTTAGACGAATCAGGCGATTTAGGATTCAGCCAACGTTCCAGCCGTTGGTTTGTTTTGACCATTGTTTTAACTAACGAACATCGAAAAATCGAGAAAGTTGTTAAAAAAATTCACCGGAGACTCAAAAAGAAATATCGCAGAGTCATGGAACTTCACGCTTATCATGCTGATTCGATTACCAAAAAGAGAATGCTTCGCTGCTTGGCAGACTTGGAAGATATTAAGGTGCTCTGTATTGTTTTGAACAAAAAGAAAGTTTATGTGGACTTACAAAATCAGAAAAGTTATCTTTATAATTATACAGCCAATATATTATTAGATCGTTTGCACAATAAAAATGTTTTGAATAAAAAGGAGCTCATAGAAATTTATATTGACCAGAGAGAAACTAACAAATTTCTTAAGAAAAATTTTGAAAATTATTTAAGGAATAATTTAGAGAAAAGAAGTAACAGCGGAGTTAAAATAAAAATAAAACCCTCGCATACAGAAAAATGTCTTCAAGCGGTTGATTTTATTTCTTGGGCAATTTTTAGAAAATACGAGCTTAATGATTATGAATATTACGAAATAATAAAGGATAAGATAATTGGGGAAAATTTGCTATTTCCCTAAAATAAAAAAACCCCCTGCTTTGACGGGACGCCTTACGGTATCCCAACACAGGAGGATTTACTTCTTGTATAATCATTATAACCTATAGGAATATTTTGTCAAGCAAAAATTGTAGATAAATTTTAAAAGATAATTATGTCAAATTACTACAACCCCCACAAAAATCCCAACTGGCTTTTCCAACCCGGAGTACAAAACAACTTCAAACTTAGCAGGTCAAAAATAGACTTATTTCTTCAATGCCCCCGCTGTTTTTACCTGGACAACCGCCTAGGCACGGCCCGGCCGGGCGGGTTTCCTTTTACCTTAAATTCCGCAGTAGATTATTTATTAAAGAAAGAATTCGATTTGCACCGGGCTAAAGACAAACAGCATCCTTTGATAGAAAAATATGGCATAGACGCAACCCCTGTGGCGCACGAGCAACTGGACGAATGGCGGGAAAATTTTAAAGGCATCCGGTATTTTCATGAACCTACCGGGCTTACAATAACCGGCGCCATAGATGATTTGTGGCAAAACTCCAAAGCAGAGTATATTGTGGTGGATTACAAAGCCACCAGCAAAGATAAAGATATTACAGAATTAGATGAGGACTGGCAGGATAGTTATAAAAGGCAGATGGAGATTTACCAATGGCTTTTGCGCCAGAATGGCTATAAAGTCTCGGACACTGGATACTTCGTCTATTGCAATGGCATTACCGACAGAAAGGCCTTTGACGCCAAATTAGAATTTGATATTACTTTGGTTTCTTATATAGGCGATGATTCTTGGGTCGAAAAAACCATTATCAATGCGCACAAGTGCCTGCTCGCCGACAAAATCCCTGCCCCAAACCCAGATTGCGATTTTTGTAAATATCGCGAGGCAGTAGGGGAGGCCGAGAAGTAAAAAAAGAAATACGCATTTTCACCCTAACGGGTGATCAGCCTTGGGCTGAAAACTACACTAAACCAACCTTTATGCCCAACAAAACCAGAGACAACATAAAACTTGGCCTGCGCGTGGCCATTGTCCAAAAACAAGACCAACCCGCAGGAAAACTAACCCCAGGCATTGTGGCTGATATTTTAACTAGTTCTTCCCATCATCCTCATGGAATAAAAGTGCGATTGGAAACCGGCGAGGTTGGAAGAGTGCAGGAGATTTTATAAAAAACTGCAAACCAAGATTTTATCCTGTATTTTGGTGATAATTAAAGAAACATAAGATTAAACAATGGTCAGTAAACTTGGATGGGACAATCAATACAAGATGGAACAAGTTGTATTGATTTTTGCAGATAGGTTAGCGGAGAATTAAAGATTTCTGGTGAGGAAAACCCAAGCTATTGACACTTTAATTGTTTTATGATAGCATAAAGACATATCAAATCAGAACTGCAAGCGGAGCGTAGTCGGGTTTCTAGACTGCAGTACCCTAGGTTTGAGATTTAATTCATTAATCTAAGAGAAAAAATGCCACAAGGAACAATCAAAAGACTCACAGATCGTGGGTTCGGATTCATTTCATATGATGATTCTGATAAAGATCTCTTTTTTCATTCAAACGAACTTAAAGACGTACAATTCAACGAGCTTCAAGAAGGTGATAAAGTAACGTTTGAAATAGCACAAGGTCCAAAAGGACCTAACGCTACCAACGTTAGCAGAGCAGAGTAAAACAGAAAAAAATTTCCATAAAATCGTCCTGGTTGCCTGCTTCGACTCAACGAGGCGAGCGACTGGGGCGATTTTTTGGTAGAATGAAAATATGAAGACCTTGTTTAAAGTTTTATTAATAATATTCATTGTCATTATAGTTTGGTTTATTATAAGATTTGTTATTGGTGGTCCAGAAGATGATTGGATTTGCGTGGAAGGCCAGTGGGTTAAGCATGGAGCTCCGGCTACGCCTAAACCAGAAGGGGATTGTGATAAAAAATAGTCTTAGCCTAAATAGCCCAGGAATAAAATTCCAGGGCTACAATAACAAACCCCATTAATGGGGTTTAAAAATTAGCCCAGTGATTTTATCACTGGGCGGAGGCTGGGCAAATGATAGGGCCTAAATCGTTGCCTGATTCGCTTGATTGATGTTATAATAAAACTAGACCAAGTTTTGATATTTTATTTTTAATTTGAAGAATTTATGGAACAAGAACAAAACATTATAAAAGATTCAAATGCCCCAATCCTGACTAAAAAGCCACGAAAGAAGAATTTGTTGTTGAAGGTGCTGGGTGGGGCGGTGTTGATATTTTCTTTATTTTTTTTATTGGGTATTATGTCTGGTGGATGTCCAGAAGGATTAGCCTGGATTGTATATGGCGAATGGTATTTCATTATAATAGGTATTTTCATAGTTCAACTAGTGCTTTCAATAATCAGAATTAAAAAATTAAATGTCTTAGACAGAATATTGTTGATTGTCAATTGTGCGATAATCATTTTTTATTATTTCACAGTATTGAGAAATTGTATTTGGGACTAGTTAGTTCATTTACAACCTAAGAGGGGATTAAGATGAAAAAAGTGTTGCTTGTCTTGAGCTTGTCCAAATGATATAATGGAAAC
>JAHIMF010000052.1 GCA_018896645.1 Patescibacteria group bacterium
TCAAAAGAGGGTTAAGAGAATGAGACCGAGGGGGATAAGGCCTATGAAGCAGGATGAGTTTTTAGAAACTATGGGTAGATTGAGTTTAATAGATGAAGAGATTAAGAAGGAGAAAGAGTTATTTGAGATTAAAATCAAATCCTTGAAATTAGAAAAGGAATATCTTAGGAATAGGTTTAGGGAGGATAAGGGGGAATAAAAATAGCGAGGTAAATATTTTTTACCTCGCTATGTTACAGCAGTTTCAAATTTTGACTTATAATCCAAGAGGGGCTAAGCGGTTTCGCGCAACATCTTGATGAATTAGGTCGGGGAGAACAATGCCGCCTAAAATTGTGTATTTAGATGCGCAATCTTTCATGGTTTGCATGTCGCACTGGTCAAAAAGATAGATGCTTTGCTTGCCATAGTTTGTCGCTTCTTCTATATTTTTTTTATCAAGATAGATTTTAGCCAAGACATAGGCAACTTCCGCGGCTCTTCGTTTGTCAGATTGTTTGATTTCTTTAAACAATTTTTCTAAGTCATCTAGTGACATTTCCGATGCGGGCGCGTCTTTGCTTGTAATGTATTCTTTGAATTTCATCAGAGCAATTTTGCGCATGGAGATATTGTTTTTTTCATCGGCAGTCATTTCCGCGTAGGTTTTGTTTTGACCTTCGGGAATAAAGATTGGGTCATAACCAAAACCTCCATCGCCTTTGAGTTCTGTTGGAATTGTTCCGTTGACGACACCAACGAAAGTTTGAACACCGTTAGCGTCCGCGTAAGCGATACAAGTAGAAACAGAGGCCTTCCTGTTTGTTTTGTCAGTGATGAGATCTAAAACGCCTTGCGGGCCTAATGAATCCAAAAACCAAACAATTAAAGCGCCGGGCAAATTGTTCAATGCCTCAATGCTCATTCCTGTGTCATCCACAATCACTGGCTGTCGCAAGATTTCGTAAGCGGCCATTGCTTTTTTCTTGGCGACTTCTTCTACTGAAAGTGATTGAATTTCGGAAAGTTCCAATTTTTTGGCTTCCATATTTAAGCCAGTAATGGCTGAAATTTCATCGGCTTTGCCTTGATTTCCAGTAATAACTAAAATTTTCTTCATTTTGTCTTCTCCTTTTTTCATAATGGTTTGATTATAGTATACTTTTTCTATTTTCCCAATAGGCCTTTGCTTTTTTATGCGACAAGGCGCGCGCCTTTTGAATCGGGAAAGGAAAACATGTTTTTCCGGCAATATTACAAATTACTCTTAAAGATGTCTCCATATCGATATTATGACCAGGAGAAACATAGCAAGCGTTGCAGTTTGCGCCCAACGAAAGAGCGTATCCAATTACAGTTTTGTTTTTCGGATGAAAAATCTTTGTATGAGCAAATCGTTGTTTTGGAGGATTTACATATTTTCCATACAACGCATTTTTTGTTACTCCGATGGATGGTTTGTTGTAAAGCGCGCCTATGTGCGATGCGAGACCAAAACTTCTCTGGTGCGCTATGCCTTGACCGTCAAATAGCAACAAATCTGCTTGGTTAATAATTTTGTCCAAAATAGAGCATATTGCGGGACCAACCCTATAAGCCAGTAAACCAGGCACATACGAAAAATCAACTTCAATATCGGCCTGTATAATCTTATTTGAGCATTTTCCATCTTTATTAAAGAAGATTGCTGTAGCAAAAGCTCTTTTTGTATTTTCCTCATAAGCTGAGCCAATTGCAATTCCGCGATTAAATTTTGGCAAATTCAATAGAGTGTTTTTCAGATTAAGAAGATTATAAAGAGATTGTTGTTCTTGCTTCGCTTCTTTTCTGTCTGTTGTCCAAGAAAAACTAGCCATTTTTACCCTCCTAAAATATTTTTTAGATTGGTTAGCGTTGCCTTAAAATCATTATTTTCAATGCGGTAATATTTTACAATATTTTCACCGATATGACCAGATTTTTGAAAGGCCCTTGATATTTCTCCACTATAACGAGTGGAATATACATCGTTTGAGCGTAAATCATTATAGCAGTCCAAAGGAATAAGTTCTCTGTCGCGCGATTCATCTAACCTTCTTCTCGCAAGTAATGCGTGGGGATCTACAGTAATAAGCGCAACTTGAATCAATATATTTGTTTTTATTTCTTTGAATACGAGCGTACCAAAATCAAATAACAATTTTTCTTTTAGACCTATTCTGTAATTTCTTCCGTATATTTTTGCCGCGAAATGCGTATCAATGATAATATTTTCGTCATGCCGAAATGATTTTAGAACAAAATTTGATAGATCGTTTATTACATCCTTTTCATAAACAGACCAGTCGTTTTTTCTAACATCATCTCTTTTTTCAAGAGTCATGTGCTTTTTGAAAAGGGTTCCAGTGTTTACTTGTTTTGCTTTTGAATTTGTTTGTTTCAAAAGACTTGTTTTTCCAACGCCAGAAGCACCCCCGACAATTGTTAAAATCATTTTAACCTCCCAATTTAGGAAACAGAATATTAATCTCGTAATCAACGGCTCTTTGCTCGTCGCGCATTTCTTCGGGATCAGACGCGTGAATTAAATTAAAAACAGGTCGTTGTTCGTTATTTGCCAAATTTGGCGAATCTGCTGAAAAATCAAAGCGAATTGTTCCTGGATTGGCTAAATTTGGCAAGGTATTTCCGCAGGCAATTCGCGCCTTTTTTAATGCTTCATTCCCTTTGAGGATTATAGCAATTGCATCGCCAGAACACATATTTTTTACTAACCAGTTCTTAATTGTTCGACCAATTAAAATAGGATCGGAAGTTCCGAGTTTTTCTTCAATGTTTAGGTTATTGGCTTTATAGTTTTCCAAGGTTTTCTTACCAACATTTTTTAGCCACTGTTCGTTGGACGGGTAAAAACTTTCCCATAATTCTTGCGAACCTCTAATAATTTTGATCTCCAGAAGTTTGAAACCCATATCCTCAAATCTTTGCAGAAATTTTCCAACCAATCCTCTTGCTACTGCGTGAGGTTTTACAATAATCAGCGTTTTTTCTATCATTTTTTGTTTCTCCTCTCTCTTGGTAATTTAATTTTTGTGAAAGAACTATTAATTAACCTCTTAATCAGGATTAAATTAGACCATTTTAGAGTATATGTCAAACAAAAAAGTAGCAAAATAGTGTCAGGAACCTCTTTCTCAAAATCATAAACTATGACGGGGGCGGTCCCCGCGGACGGGGGACTGTCCCCTTGGAAAAAAGAAAAGGTTCGACCTATGAGCGTGACCTTTAGATAAAAAACAAAAAGGTGTCAGGAAAGGGAGAAATACGACCCTCTTGTTAGACCCTAAGTGTCTAACATTTACTTGACACTACTAACGCGTTGCGTTAATATGATATATGATTAAAAGTTTTCAATGTAAAGAAACGCAAAAAATATTTGAAAGGAATTATTCGCGTAATTTTTCTCGTTCAATACAAAGAATGGCTATGCGTAAACTTTGGATTATAGATGCCGCGATGTTTCTAAACGATTTAAGAATTCCTCCGTCAAATCATCTTGAAAAATTAAGCGGGAAAAGAAA
>JAHIMF010000053.1 GCA_018896645.1 Patescibacteria group bacterium
ACTTCCCCGCTCACATACTCGGCCTCAAAGAAAACATAAAGCACGCGGATTTCTTTGCCTGCACTCGCGAGATGAGCCGGGATTAAATGCCGGCCAATGGCAACGGGTTGGAGCTTAAGCTTAAACTCCACCTCTCCAATTTCCTCTTCTGCTTCCCGTTTGATGATTTCGGAAAAAGGCGTTTCAAATTCATCAGTATCAATTCTGCCGCCGGGAAAATCATAAAACCCGGCATAACTGCCGCCATCATCAGCCTTCAGGGCCAGTATTTTGCCTTCTTTGTTTTTGAGAATCAATTTTAAAGAAATTTGATAAAAATCTCTTACTTTTTTCATAGTTTAAATAATTTATGGCTTTTAGATTTTAACATTTCCAAACACGGCCCCAAATAATCAACTGTTTGATACTTACTATCTTCTGATATATCAATCCACTTATAATCCTGATGTTCCCTGGGACTAAGTTTAACTTCCCCACTTTGATATTCAGCAATAAAAATCAGCCTAACAAATTGTTTGTCTTTTCTTTTGTCTACATTTGAAGTATAGAAAAACAAACTCGGGTTTTTGATATCCAGCCCTGCTTCTTCTTTGGTTTCACGGATAACTCCCAAAGCAGGGTCCTCGCCATCTTCTAATGTCCCGCCCGGGATGTCCCATTGGTTTGGCAAAATCTTAGTGGCAACTGACCTTTGCAGAATGAGAATCTGATTTTTCTCGTTGAAAATAATTGTGTGAACGATTAGGCCTTTTTGCATATGGTTGTGAAATTATAAAAATACAAGAATATCCGCCAAAGGCGGATCTCCTCCAAGGGCGGATGGGCCTCTGGTCCAAGCCTCTGGCTGATAAAAATACAAGAATATAAAAATAGCCCCAAATAACTATTGACCAATCTTCAAAATCTTACACAACTTCTTAAACCCCTCTATGTTCCCGGGCCATATGAGCAATTTGAATACCTCGTCTTTTTCCAGCCACTTGAATTCGCTGTGTTCATCCGAAAGAATGATTTCAATCCCAAATTCAACTTCCGCGCCAAAAACATCTTCGCTGTGATGCCCCTCATAATCAAACTCAAAACTATAACCGGTATTGATAACTTTATTTATTTTGGTTATTCCAAACTCTTCTTCCGACTCTCTTGTAATTGTCTGTTCCAAGGTTTCGCCCTGCTCTACCCCGCCCGTTAAAGGCTGCCAAAAGCCGCCTCTCTTGGGAGTTCTCTTAGCCAAAAGAAAAAGTATCTTCCCTTCCGGAGCTTTTTTGAAAAAATAAATTTCAATTTGTTTCTCGGTTCTCATACCATTTTTTTGAAAGTTTTTAAATATTTTTTTATAAGTTCTATTTTTTCGCGGTCTGCTCCGCCTCTTTTTTCCTGGCGATAATTATCGCGGAGCATAACTTGATATAAAGTTAAATATTGTTTAGCCGAAACTTCTTTGAACTTCGCTTCACCTACTTTAGAT
Organism: Patescibacteria group bacterium; assembly: GCA_018896645.1. Taxonomy (NCBI): domain Bacteria; species Patescibacteria group bacterium. The sequence goes on from JAHIMF010000053.1 coordinate 1,469, forward strand.
GCTCTTAATTCGTCGGGGTCTATTTTAGCCATCTCTCGCAAATCTTGATCCGCGGCAAAAGCGACCAACTCACCATCTCTTTCAAACTCATGTTCATGCTCGTCTTTAAGCGCAAAACCCAAGGTTTCCATAGCTTTCATCAGTTTGTTCCAGTCTTTGTTAACAAAATTATCAGGCACTAAAACATCAATATCGTTTGCTTTGCCAAATTCGCCTATCACCCGGTTAAGCCCAAGCGAGCCATAAAGAATAGGAGTGATGCCGATTTTGTTTAGAGAACCCGCGACTTCTAAAAAAACTTCAAATTTTTTCTTATTGATAAATAGGGTCATAATGTCTTTATTGTAAAACATTAATCTAAAATTAGCCAATTCACCAAAAATAAAAACCCAGTTTTTAGCGCATAAACCCATTCACCTCCGTACTCCACCTCCTAAAAGAGGTTTTCAAGGTGCCTGCGTTAAAAACAAGGTTTTAACTAATCTATCCAATTGCTTTATACTTCACCCTATCACCTCTAAAAATTTTGTCAACCCCTCGGCTACAGCTCGGGGTTGACCTTGCCCTCGGCCATGCCATTCGGCTCTGAGGCCTGGCGGCCTCGGTCGCTCAGGCTCGAATGAGAGCTCGGGCCGAATGGAGTTTACCGAAAGGTCAAAACCTCGGGCGTGGACAATTTTCCTCCCTTAAATAACACCAAAAGCTCGCTTAAATATATTATACCATAAAATTAAATATGAAAAAGCCCAATCTGTTGAATTATAGATTGGGCTTGTTGAATTTAGCGAATCAAGGCCATCCTCCTGACTGACCCTGTCTTACCAGCTTTGAGCCGGCAAAAGTAAACTCCGCTGGCAACCGGACGATCCTCATTATCTTGGCCATCCCAAAGCACTTGGTGCCGGCCAAAACCTTGGGGCTCATCTGCTAGAACGCAAACCTCTTGTCCCAGTGAATTGTAGATGATTAGCTGAACTTCGGCTGCAGATTGAAGACAATAAGAAATAACGGTCTCCTGATTAAAAGGATTGGGCTGGTTTGGCAAAAGAACAACGGGCTGGTCTTGGAGCTTGAAGCCTTGAAGGCCCAAGATGGCAGCCATTTTGGCGCGTTCGCGGGCGCCAAAGTTAGCAGCAAAGATAGAGAAATCGCTAAAGTCCACTATACTATCAAAGTTAAGGTCACACCGCAGATCGCATGATAGACCCGCACCCCCATAATGCCGGACAAAATAAGAAAAGTCCTTTATGTCAACTACCTGGTCGTTGTTGAAATCTCCCAGAATTGTTGCCAGTTGAGCGCCAACATTATCAGGCGGGCCTAAAAGCCAAGGATAGATGCGGACATCACCATTCACCTTCTGGCTAATCTCTGGTTCTAGACTCGTCCCCCACCAATTATAACAGGCATTTACTTTGAGCCCAAAACTGGTAACACCCAACCGACCCAAAAAGGAATTGGGAGACTGGCTACCACCTATAGTTAATTGACAATCACCGCCACGGACATAAACTGCTTGCAGGCAGGATTCGTCAAACAGGTTATTAAGAATCTTGGCATTTGAGCCCTTGAGGTCAATGCCAGAAGTCTTAAAGGTATTAGCCACAATCTCTAAACCCGACCTTACACCTTGAATATAGATGGCTGAACGCGAACAGGAAGACTGCCAATTCTCTTCAGTAAACACGCAGTTTTTTACTGTAACGCCAGCCCCATAAATCTCCAGCTTACTGGTTAGTCTGAAGCCTTGCAAACTACTACCAGTGGCGCCTAGATAGTTATCTGAATCCATAAAGTCTATCCAGGCGTGTTCGCCTCCGGTTAAAATGGTCTTTGTTGGACCAGCTCCGAGCAAATGGACTGGGTCTGAAGCAACAAATGCCTCATCATACATTCCTGGTCCCACAAAAATTGTATCAACAATAGTTATCTTTTTCCCTTCTAATCTTGTCCGATAATCAGAAACCTGGTCATAGGCTTTACCAATACTGGCATAAGGGTTTTCCCTGGTGCCGTCACCCAGTTCATCAGAGCCCTGGCCGGCGGAAACATAATAACTAGTCTGATGAGGAACCACCTTAGCCCA
>JAHIMF010000054.1 GCA_018896645.1 Patescibacteria group bacterium
GGGAAAATCGTATTCGCCACTTCATAAATCTCTTGAATGTTCCAATTCTTTTCATTTGGTTCGGCAGTATGAAAAGAAACTACTTGCTCAATCTCCTGCTCTATCATTTCTAAAACTTTATCTTTCAGTGATAATTTGGCCTCCCCGCCCTCCTTATCTTCTCCCTTATTAACTTTATTAACCACTGTATTAACTACCGTATTAACCCCGTCATTAACCTTGTTAATTTCATTATCAACTCCACCAACTTGACCCTCTGTTGATTCTAGCATCTCCTGCCGTTTTTTATAAATCAATTCACGGTGTTTGTTTATCACATCATCATATTCCAATAAATGCTTACGCATATCAAAATTATGGCCCTCAACTTTGCTTTGGGCGGATCCAATGGCTTTGGCTACCATCTTGTTTTCAATCGGCATGTCCTCGGGAATACCCATTTTTTCCATAATAAATTTTACCCGGTCCGAGCCAAAAATCCGCATAATATCATCCTCCATGGAAACATAGAATTGAGACGAACCAGGGTCGCCTTGACGGCCGCTCCGACCCCGAAGCTGGTTATCAATCCGCCGGGCTTCGTGCCGTTCAGTGCCAATGACATACAACCCGCCCAACTCTAAGACTTCCCGGCGCGCCTCATCATTAATGGGGTTACCGCCTAAAACAATATCCACGCCCCGGCCGGCCATGTTGGTGGCTAAAGTCACTGCGCCCTTGCGGCCGGCTTGGGCAATAATCGCGCCTTCTCTTTCATGGTTCTTGGCATTTAAAGCTTCGTGGCTAATACCTTCGCGCTCTAAAAATTCAGAAAGAATCTCATTCTTCTCAACAGAGGCTGTGCCAACCAAAACCGGCTGGCCTCTTTCTTGACATTCTTTAACATCTTTAATTACTGCTTTAAATTTCCCAATTTCAGTTTTATAAACTTTGTCAGTTGCATCTTCGCGAATCATGGGCTTATTGGTCGGTACCACGGCTACATCAAGATTGTAAACCTTATGAAATTCTTCAGCGCTGGTAACCGCCGTACCCGTCATACCGGCTAATTTTTTATACATCCGAAAATAATTTTGAAAAGTAATAGTGGCTAGAGTAATGCTCTCCCGTTGCACTTGGACCCCCTCTTTGGCTTCAATCGCTTGATGCAGGCCTTCTGAATACCGGCGACCCGGCATCAATCTGCCAGTAAACTCATCAACAATAAGCACTTCACCTTCCTTAACCACATAGTCTTTATCGCGTTTAAAAAGAGTTTGGGCCCTAAGAGCTTGCTCCAGATGATGCACTAACTGTATTCCACCCTCAACATAAATATTTCCCAAACCCAATTTTTTTTCCACCTTGGCAATGCCCGCCTCGGTCAGGGTGGCAGCACGCATTTTTTCATCAATATTATAGTCTCCCTGCCCCGAGCCCGTCGAGGGATTATTTTCTTCCAGAGTCTTGACTAAAGAGGCAAATTGATAATACTCCTTGGCGGACTCTTCGGCCGGACCAGAAATAATCAAAGGCGTGCGAGCTTCATCAATCAAAATTGAATCTACCTCGTCAACAATTGCATAATTAAGTTTCCGCTGGGCCATGTCATCTACTTTCTGTACCAAATTATCCCGCAAATAATCAAATCCAAATTCATTGTTGGTTCCATAAGTAATGTCGGCCTGGTAGGCCTCCTTCCTGCTCACTGGCCGCAAAAACTCCTCAATCACTTCAAAACTTCCTTTTTGATCACGCTCATCATCTAAGTCTTCATCGTTTTGAATTTTGGAATTTGGAATTTGGGATTTTTTTGTATCTTGTATCTTGTTACTTGTATCTTGGTGTGCCGGATCATAAACAAACGCCGCATCATGTTGAATACAGCTAACAGTCAATCCCAAAGCATAATACACCTGTCCCATCCAAACCGTATCACGTTTGGCTAAATAGTCATTAACAGTAATTAAATGAGCGCCTTCTTCACTTAAAGCATTCAAATATAGGGGCAAGGTTGAACTTAAAGTTTTGCCCTCGCCAGTGCGCATTTCCGCAATCTCACCGCGATGAAGTACTATTCCGCCCAAAAGCTGGGCATCAAAATGTCTTTGGCCAAGAGTTCGCCTGGCTGCTTCTCGCACACACGCAAAAGCCTCGGGCAAGATATCATCTAAAGTTTCTTTTTTCTTTAGTCGCTTGCGGAATTCTTGAGTCTTGGCTTTCAAATTTTCGTCGCTTAATTTCTCTGTCTCTTTTTCAAGAGCATTAATCTTATCAACCAAAGGTTGAAGTTTATCTAAATATTTCTGGTTGGGATCGCCCAAAATCTTGGAGAGAATGGACATAGTGGTGTTAACTATTGTTTAAAAATTTTAATTATACCCGTAGAATTCACGACTCACGATTCATATATCACGATACAATGAATCGTGGTACGTGAATCGTGAGTCGTGATATCATTATTCTATACTAAATTCCTTAATTTGACAAGAAAATATAATTTTAGGCTCTGTCCCTCGATTAGGGACATGGAAGTAAATTTTTTATCCAACTATATGGTTGGTTTCCTTTGTTAATTCTGTTTAGTCCTTTAGAATTTTCCATCCCATTTAAACTAATTGGTGAACACCCATTTCTTGCTTTGAATCTA
>JAHIMF010000055.1 GCA_018896645.1 Patescibacteria group bacterium
AGCCAAAGCCATTGGATCCGCCCAAAGCAAGGTTGAGGGCCATAATTTTGATATGCGCAAGCATTTGCTGGAATATGATGATGTTATTAATAAACACAGGGAAACGATTTATAAAAAACGACAGGAGATACTAGAATCAACAGAGGGTCAAGTTGGTGGAGTTGATAATGAAGTTAACAAGGTTAATGACGGGGTTAATACAGTAGTTAATACAGTGGTTAATAAAGTTAATAAGGGAGAAGATAAGGAGGGCGGGGAGGTCAAATTATCACTGAAAGATAAAGTTTTAGAAATGATAGAGCAGGAGATTGAGCAAGTAGTTTCTTTTCATACTGCCGAACCAAATGAAAAGAATTGGAACATTCAAGAGATTTATGAAGTGGCGAATACGATTTTCCCAGTGCCCAAAGAAGTTCGGGTTGAATTGGGCGAGATACGGTTAGAGGCAGGTGATGCCAGCCATGATGCGCGGGCTCGGGAAAAGATTATAAAATATTTAATTGAGATGGCGCATAAGGAATATGATAAATTGGAAGAGAGAGTTAATTCGGAATTTGGTAAACGTTCAAGTGGGGGGAGGGAAGAAATAAAGCCATTCGACAAACTCAGGCCAGGAAAATTAAGAAATAAAGAAATAAAAGGAAATGCGAATAATGTGAACGGCGACCCTAGTGACCAGTTACCCCCTCGATCCCACTCGGGGCAGGCAGTGACTAGTGACTCGTCCGTCATGCGCCGAATTGAAAGAATGATAATGGTTAGAGCTATTGATATGCTTTGGGTAGAGCATTTGGAAGCTATGGACCACATGAAGACCGGGATTGGTTTGCGGGGCTATGGCCAGCGCGACCCTTTGATTGAATATAAAAAAGAATCTTTTAAAATGTTTAATGAACTAATGAATGGGATTCAAAAGCAAGTGGTTTATAGTATTTATAAAGTCGGATTAGCGCCAGGTATGGCTAATCAACAAGACCAACCGCGGCAGATGCGTTTAAGCGGAGCGGCCAAGACAATGGCTCGGGGGTCCTCAACCGGCTTGCCCCAGATGGGTGAAAAAAGCGGGGATGGGGTAGTCCAGCTAGGAGCAAGTTCCAAAGGAGAAGAAAACATAAAAGCTAGGCCACGTGATGCTTTCGGTAAAAAAGTTGGGCGGAATGATCCGTGTCCATGTGGAAAGATTAATCCTAAAACAGGTAAGCCAATGAAGTATAAGAAATGTTGCTATTCTAAATACGGATAAGTTAATTTTAGTGATCTCTTTATTTTTTTACTGACTTTCTTAATATCTTTTCTACTTTTTAATTCAAATCTTTTATTCGTGATTAAGGTATGACAGTTAGAACAGAGAACTATAAGGTTATTTACAGTATGAGTTCCTCCTTTATGTTTTGGAATAATATGATGGGTTTCAATGTGAAGATTGTAACCGCATAACTCACAGGCATTACCATATTTTTTAATCGCTTGTTGTCGAACCCATGCTTTATGTTTCTTGACTTCACCATATAGATATTTTTTGACTCCTAATTTTCTTCTTCTATATTTAACTATCCATACAGTGGCACCTTTAAAGCCTTGTTGTTGTAAATATTTCGCAATATCAGTATCAATCATTTTAGAGCAGTTTTTAAGAACAAAACCGTCAACAAATTTATGTGGAAGTTTTTCTAGTTTATGAAAACTTTTATCGCGCAATCCAAGATGACCGTTTCTTTTTAGACGGGATAGATGCATAGGGCAATATATTTTTTTTGTATTTTTGTGGCGCGTTAACTTGTTGCAACCTGGAGCTTTACATTTTGGCATACAATTATATTTTATCAGAAATAATAATTAATAGCAACACATTTTATACTTTATAGATATAAGAAGTGTTGTGGGGGGTGAGATAAGTTAAAAGTCTAAAATCTAAAGTTAAAAATTAAGTCCAAAGTCAAAAATATGAGAATTTTGCGATTTAATTAATGAGATGTTGTAATTTTATTTTAAATATGCTACATTATATTTAGCGCTTTTCGCTAATTTTTATTATGCCAAATTATTCTTCTCAAAAGGCATATACTTTTAAAATGGGACCCAGACAAAAATTATGGGGCGCTATTTTTTTAATTATTATTTTAGCATTTCTTGCTGGGCTAGTTGATTGGCCAAAAGGACCAGAACCAGTCATTGGCGGCATCAGGCGGGAAATAAAAATTCATTTAGGTCTGGATTTGCAGGGCGGTACGCATTTGGTTTATCAGGCGGATGTTGCGGATATTCCAGCCAAAGATCAGGGGAGCGCGGTTGAAGGCGTGCGGGATGTAATTGAGCGCCGGGTGAATGTTTTTGGGGTTAGCGAGCCAATAGTTCAAACCGCCAAAGTAGGGGAGGTTTGGCGAGTGATTGTTGAGTTGCCCGGGGTAACTGATGTGGGTGAGGCGATACAGATGATTGGCGAGACACCGCTTTTAGAATTTAAAGAATATGATCCCAATGCGCAGACGGAGTTGACTAGCGAGCAGAGATATGAAATGGAATCTTATAATACAGATGCCAAAAAACGCGCCGAGGAAATTTTGCAAGCAATAAAAAAAGAACCAGCGAGGTTTAGCGAGATTGCCCAAGAAAAATCAGAAGACCCGGTATCCAAAGAAAAGGGCGGCGAACTCGGCTGGTTTGCCCGGGGGCAGATGGTTCCAGAATTTGAAGAAGCGGTTTTCGAGGGATTAGAAGTGGGCGAGGTTACCCAAGCATTAATTCAAACAGACTTTGGTTATCACATTATAAAAAAGAATGATGAGCGATCTATTGCCACAGGATCGTTTGAGGTTGAGGGTCAAGAGCCCCAAGAGCTGGGAGGCAACAGAGAGGTTAATGCCAGCCATATTTTAATTCGCACCAAAAGTGTAAATGATTATATAAAATTTGAAGACCAATGGAAATATACGGGTTTGACCGGCAAGCAATTAGAAACCTCCCGCGTGGAATTTGGCCAAAACACCGGCGCAGCCGAAGTGAGCCTGTTATTTAATGATGAGGGTAAAGATTTATTTGCTAAGATTACCGAACAAAATGTTGGCAACCAAGTGGGTATTTTTCTTGATGGTTTCCCGGTGAGTTTACCAACGGTTCAAGAGAAAATTCCTAACGGAAAAGCAAGAATTACCGGCACTTTTAATTTAACGGAAGCCAAAGAATTAGCCATGCGCCTTAATGCTGGTGCCTTGCCAGTACCCATAAACCTTGTTAGTCAACAAAATATTGGTCCATCTTTGGGTAAGATTTCTGTTGAAAAAAGTTTTTTGGCTGGCATTATCGGTATCTTATTGATCGCTTTGTTTATGATTATTTATTATCGTTTGCCTGGCTTGTTAGCGGTTTTAGCCCTTGGTGTTTATGGTTTGCTAGTTTTGGCCTTGTTTAAACTTATTCCTGTCACTCTAACTTTAGCTGGTGTGGCTGGTTTTATTTTGTCTATTGGCATGGCGGTGGATGCTAATGTGTTGATTTTTGAACGAATGAAAGAGGAACTGCGAGCGGGCAAGCCCCTGGACTTAGCCATCCATGAGGGTTTTAAGCGCGCTTGGACTTCTATTCGCGATGGTAATATCTCGACCCTGATTACTTGTTTTATTCTTTATTGGTTTGGCACCAGCATGATTCGGGGTTTTGGTTTGACTCTTGGCCTTGGTATTATAGTCAGTATGTTTTCGGCCATTTTGATAACTAAGACGTTTCTCAAGGTGTTTGAACGGGTGGATATAGGTTGGCTGTGGGGAGTGAAACGCAATGAAAATACAAGACTATAAAAATAAAATAATATAAAAATATCCGCCAGAGGCGGATCAACCCCTGGCTGATAAAAATAAACGGGACGAGATGAGTTTTTATTATTTTATTATTTTATTATTTTATTATTTTATTTTTATGTTAAACATAATTCAAAATCGCAAAACATATTTCACTATCTCAAGCATCTTAGTCGCACTAAGCATTGCTTCTCTTTTGATTTGGGGACTGGTGCCGGCTATTGACTTTACAGGCGGGACTTTGATGGAAATTGAATTTAATACCGAGCCAATACCCAATATTCAGGAAATTAGAAATTTGTTTATTGTTAATAAAGATACTCAAGTGTCTAAAGAAGAATTAGGCGAAGTCCGGGTTCAGCCAATTGGCGAGAAGGGGATGTTATTTCGCTTTAAGCCGATTTCCGAAGATACGCATCAAGAAATACTAACCCTTTTGCATGAGAATTTTAACCCTGATTATCCAACAACAACGGCGACAACCACGCCTAATGTTATTTTGCCGATTGAAGAATTAAAATACGAATCAATCGGGCCGGTTATTGGTCAGGAATTACAAAAAAAGACCACCTGGGCCATTGCCATGGTGGCGGTTTGCATTATTTTATACATTGCCTGGGCTTTTAGAAAAGTCTCCAAACCCGTCCAATCTTGGAAATATGGCATTGGCGCGATTGTGGCCCTGGGCCATGATATTATAATTGTTGCGGGTATTTTTTCAGTCCTTGGACGATTTGCTGGAGTGGAAATTGATGTTTTATTTGTTACCGCGCTTCTAACGATTTTAGGTTATTCAGTTAATGATACCATAGTGGTCTATGACAGAACTCGTGAGAATTTGCATCGGTATCAAGGGTTTGATTTTGAGGATATAGTTAACAGAAGCGTTAACGAGACAATTGTGCGTTCTTTGAATACTTCAATCACAACCTTGTTAGTTTTGTTTTCCGTATACTTATTTGGCGGAGCGTCAATTCGTAATTTCGTGTTGGCGTTAATTTGCGGCGCTTTTGTCGGGACATATTCATCCATTTTTATAGCAAGTCCATTGCTGGTGGTTTGGCAGAAGTTAAGAAGGAGGTGAATTTGACTAAAATTTTATTTTGCTTATAATATAAAGTATATGGAGCGATCTACTCAGACAGTACAATTAAATATACCAGTTGGGCTATATCAACAGCTTCAAAAACAAGCAGAGACAGAAAAAAAATCTGTTGCTGGTCTTTTAATGCGTTTTGTGAACATTTATAGAAAGAGAAATAATTGGGACAGAATGGAAATGGAAGCAGATGAGGATATAAGAACTGGCAGATTTAAAGAATTTGACAGTGTAGAAGATTTAATCAAAGATTTAAATTCATGAGATTAATTAGAACTCAAAGTTTTAAGGCTGATTATGAAAAATTACCCATTTATATTCGGGAACAAACAGAAAAACAATTGAAATTTTTTGTTATAAATTGGCGGCATCCTTCATTGCGAATTAAAAAGATGGAGGGTTTTAAAAATATTTTTGAAGCGCGAGTTTCTGGGGATTATCGTTTTACCTTTCAGGTTTTTAAAGATGGCTACATTCTACGGAGAATTGGCAGACACGATAAAACACTTAAACATCCTTAGTCGGGTGGCAGAAGTTGAGAAGGAGGTGAAAGGAGGTTCATTGTGGTTGATCAGAACAGGAAAGTGGAATTAGAAAAGAAGCCGGAAAAGACCAAGGAATCCACACTTTTAAACATTAGTGACCTGCAACTGAAGGAAGATGAAGATGTCAGCGCTCTTCCTTTTGACACTGCGTTTGAGGAGGGAGAGGAATTTTAAAAGGAGGTGGCTATGGAATTAGGACAGGAGCTTGAGGATATATTGGATTCTCATAAAAAGGGTACATTGTCCACAGAAGAAGCAGTAAAAAGGTTGAGTACTATAATTGCCAGAGAGATGCGGGAAATCCTGCGTGCTTCTGCAAATTCACATCCCAATTCTTCAGGCAAATAGTAGAGTTATAGAGCCTTGGTCGTCAGCCAAGGCTTTTTTATCTTTTTTTAAACAGGATTTAGAATAGATTTATTATTTGTTATTTGGATTTTGGCATTTCCAATATTTTCTCAATCTCTTCAACCGTCTCCACCCGCACCAACTTTCTTCTCAATTCATTAGCATTCGGCTGACCCTTAACATACCAAGCCAAATGTTTCCGCATTTCAATAATTCCATAATCACCCTTGGATTTATAAGCCAAAGCTGCATGTTTCAGCGCGGTTTTTTTTATTCTTGCCCAGTCGAATGACAGGGTGTTTTTTTCAATATTCGCATATTCGCAAAATTGGCATCTATATTCGCGTAATTCGTATGATATTTCTTTAAAAATCCACGGCCTGCCCAATGCTCCTCGGGCAATCATAATACCATCTGCCTTAGTTTTATTCAAAACTTTTTTAGCATCTTCTGGCTCGTAAATCCCGCCGCTCACAATCAGCGGAATTTTTATTTTTGCTTTAAGTTTTTTGATAATCTCTAAGTCTGTAGGGCCGCTAAAACCCTGCTTGTAAGTCCGAGCATGAACACAAATCGCGTCAGCCCCGGCTTTTTCCATTTTTGGCCCAAAAGACAAAATTTCATTTTTATTTTTAAAACCCAGCCGCGTTTTAACAGAAATTGGCAAGTTAGTCGCTTTTTTAAGTGTCTGCACAATTTCGCCAGCTAATTTTGGCTCTTGCATCAAAGCAACTCCATGACCCGAACTGACGACCTTGCGCGACGGACAGCCCATATTGACATCAATTCCATCAGGAACGAAATTAAAATCATTAGAGTCATTAGATTTATTAGAGATATTAGAGTTGAGTCTTCGGATAATTTCAATTGCCTTTTTAAAGTTTTCAGGATTTTTCCCAAATAGTTGAAGTATGATTGGCCTCTCTTTTTTGTTAAACTTCATCAGCTCCAATGTTTTTTTAGAACCGTAAGCCAAGCCATCAGCGCTTACCATTTCCGTGTACACCAAATCCGCGCCAAAAGATTTACAGATTTGCCGAAAAGCAGAATCAGTAATTCCTGCCATTGGCGCTAGGACAATAATTGGACGATTAAACTGTTTCCAAAGATTAATTTTCATAAAGACAAATAAAATGTTTACAAATAGAAATATAGAAATAAGAAATACAGAAATAAAAGTGATAACCTCGTCGATTCGTCCCTTAGTTTCTTAGTTTCTAATTTCTGGTTTCTCATCTATCTTACCAAATTTTTTAAAAATAAAAAAGCCCCATCAAAACAGGGCTTCTGCGTATTGCACCATATTACATGAATCATGAATCATAATTTTACAATCCTCGCTCCCTCATCGCCATCCTCAATCCTAAACCCTCTTTTCTCAATCTCTTCTCTTAATTCATCCGCTCTTTCCCAGTCCTTATTTTTCCTCGCGTCATCTCGTTCTTTTGCGAGTTTTTTTATTTCTGCGGGTATTTCAATCTTTTTAACTTTATCTAATCCTAAACCTAAAACTTTATCAAACTCTAAAAGTGTTGCTTTTTTCGCAGATTCGGAATTATTAGATTTTATCAAATCCCACATTATAGCCAGCGCTTTTGGCATATTTAAATCATCATTAACAGCATCAAAAAATTTATTTAAATAAACCCTACAAACGCATCCGTCGTCAAGTGTTTTTTTGTTTTTTTGCTTTTTTGTTTTCGTCTGCAACTCTCTCATAACCTCATATAATTTTTCCAACGCCGCCTGCGCCCCGTCCAACGCCTCCCACGAAAATGCCAATGATTTGCGATAATGCGCTGTCAAAGTTAAATACCTATAAGACAGGGGATTGTAATTTTTATTTTTTAGTGTCTGGAGTGTCAAAAAATTATCGCTCGATTTTGCCATTTTTAAACCGATGCGATGACCACATTTTTTGCATTCTTTGGTAGCATCTTCTATTACACCCCATCTTGCAACCTTTTTGGCTATTTTTGCTTCTTTTGACAAGTCGTAGGACTCGCCACACTTAGGGCAGGTCACCATTCCGACAACTAAAAATTCCCCGTGCACCCAAAAATTCACAACCTGATGTCCGTAAGCCCCGTCATTTTGGGCAATCTCATTAGTATGATGCACTGGAATATGGTCAATTCCTCCGCAATGAATATCAAATCTGTCGCCTAAATATTTTGTGCTCATAGCCGAACATTCAATATGCCAGCCAGGAAAACCCTCGCCCCATGGAGAAGTCCAATGCATAATGTGGTTTTTGTTCTTTCCAGCCAATTTAAACCAAAGCGCGAAATCAGCTGGATGTTTTTTCTTTGGGTCAACCTCAACATCATCTCGCGCGCCCACTGATTTTTCTTCAAGTTTTTGTCTTGAAAGCTGCGTATAATTTTTAAATTTCGCCACGTCAAAATAAAGAGCCAAATCAGTTTCATAAGTATAACCATTCTTTTCTAATTTTTTATTCATCTCAATCATTTCTTTAACATGCTCGGTTGCCTGGCACCAAATATCCGGCTCTAAAATATTGAGGTCAGCCAAATCAGATTTAAACGCCTTAGTATATCGGTCAGCCAGTTTCATTAAACTGTCTGCTGATGGTTTTAGGCCTTCTCGTTTTAACGCTTTTTGCATTTTGTCTTCTCCTGCGTCAGCGTCAGAAACCAAGTGTCCAACATCAGTAATATTCATCACATGTTTAACTTTATAGCCGTTAAAAATCAAAACACGCTTTAAAATATCTTCAAAAAGATACGCTTTCAAATTTCCAATATGCGCAAAATTATAAACCGTCGGACCGCAAGTGTACAGCCCGACATTATTGCCTTTTATAGCCGTAAATTTTTCCTTTTTGTGAGTTAAAGTATTATAGAGTTTCATTACTTTAAGTTTAACTCAAATTTTAAACCTTAGCAAATAATTTAGTGCTTAAATATTTTTCACCACGGTCCGGAAAGATAGTAACAATATTCCCGCTTTTGATTTTCTTAGCAACTTTTTGACTAGCCAGCATAGCTGCCCCGCTGCTCATCCCAACGAAAATTCCCTCTTTTTTAATAATTTGTCGCGCCACTTCAAATGCTTGTTCTGTGTCAATCATAATAATCTCGTCAAGTTTTTTGCGGTCATAAATAGCCGGTATCAAAGCTTCTCGCATGTTCTTTAATCCTTGAATATAATGGCCCTTAGTTGGCTCCGCGCTAACGATTTTAACTTTGGGATTATACTTTTTTAGATAAGCAGAAACACCCATTAGTGTACCGGAAGTGCCAATTGCCGCTACAAAATAATCAATCTTTCCTTTAGTTTGTTTCCAAATTTCTTGAGCCGTAGTTTCATAATGAGCGATTTTGTTATATTTATTAGAGAATTGATCCGGTTGAAAATACTTTTCTGGATATCTTTTAACCGACTCTTTAACCTGCATTATCGCCCCATCAGTTCCTTTAGTAGGATTTGTTAAGATTACTTTAGCGCCAAAAGCTTTTATCATTTTTATTCGTTCAATTGACACTGCTTTACTTATAATTATCTCTACTTTATACCCCTTAACTACCCCAATCATAGCCAAAGCAATACCCGTGTTGCCTGAAGTCGCCTCAATTATTATTTTGCCTGCAGTCAATTTACCCGCGGCTTCTGCTTGCTCAATCATTTTTAAGGCAACCCTGTCTTTAATACTTCCGCCAGGATTAGCTCCTTCAATTTTGGCATAAATATTAACTTTTGGATTAGGATTTAGTTTGTTGATTTTTACTAATGGAGTATTGCCGATTGTCTCTAAAATATTTTTATACATCATATTTTTATTTGTTAAAATTAAAAAATTCCCAATTTCTCGGGAATCACATGTTTTTTACATCAGACAACGAATTTATTTCAAACCTAAACACAGCATCCCCGAGATTTTCTCAAGAATACAGCAACAAGCGATAGATTGTATTTTAAAAATATTTTTCATCTTAATTATATATTACCTTCTCCCCAAAGAATGTCAAGGGAATTATTTGGATAGCATTAGATTTGAGCCGTGTTATGTGTTTCGTGTTACTTGACGTTTAAATCCATTTTTTTCTTTTGAAATACATATACATAGCAACCGAGCCGACAGCCATAACCATAACGATGAACCAGAAACCATACGGGTGGTCAGCAAACGGCATAGCGCCCAGAGTGTTCATACCGAATATTGCCGCAAGCAAAGTCAGGGGGAAGACAATTACGGAAAAGATTGTTAAGGTTTTCATGATATTACTCAAGCGGAAATTTGTCAAGGATTCATGCGTTTCGTAGAGAGCGCTGATTGAGTCTTTATAATTTTCCAGCAAATCCCAAATTTCTTTGGTGTATTCGATTAGTTCAGAGAAATAAGGAGCAAGATTTTCACGAGGATAAATGGTTTCGGAGTCTCTAATTAATTTTTTGTAAACATTTTTATGGGCCTGCATGGATTTTCTAAAGTAAACAATGTTTCGTTTGATGTTTAATATCTCACCGATTGTTTGCCGGTTGAATTCGCCAAAAATCTTTTTTTCTACCCGGTCAATATCCCAGCTAATGTGATTAAGCATGGGGAAACAATAAAGCAAGAGTTTATCCAAAAGTTCGTAAAGAAGACGAGAAGAGGTATGACAGAAAAGTTTTGCCCGCATAGCTTCGTTCGTTTGGCAGAGTTCAAAAAGTTTTATAATCGGTTGGAGCTCGTCACTGTGAACAGTAATTAATTTGTCAGCCAGGATAAAAAAGTCAACCTCCGAGGCGTAGGTTTTTTTTGTTTTCCGGTCATATACGGGAAACTGAAGAACAGCAAAAAGATAATCATCGCGTTCAATTAGCTTTGGTCGTTGCAGGGGCGGCAAGCAGTCTTTTAAATCATGCTCATGAAAATCAAAGTTGCTAGCCAAAAAGCCCAGCTCTTTTTCACCGGGATTGGCGATGTTAATCCAGGTTGAATTGTTGTGTTCTATAATTTTTATGTTTTCCATAAAATAAATTGCTATATTGCTAAATTTTTAAATTGTTGATACTAGTGACAATTAGCAGAACCAAAAACAATTTAACAATTTAGCAATGAATGTAGCCTTCCTTTATATTGTACACCCTTTAGAGTAATCCACAATGTTTGTTGCTATGAGAAAAAAATGATATACTAATTACAGTATACCAAAAATTAAAAAAATAAGGAAATGGCAGACATGAAATTTATCAATAAAGACAAAAAAGAGGGCGTGAGTCCTCCGGGTTTTGGGGTTGAACAAAAGGCGGAAGTTGAGACCAAGCTTCAGCCATTTCCAGAAATTAAAGCTAAAGAATTCCCAAAAGAAAAAAAGTCTAAAGCTGGGGATAAACCTCAAGCCGAGCAAGAAGGTCCAAGCACCACTGTTCCGTCAGCGCAAGCTCCATCTTCAACCCCGCCACCATTAGAGCCAAAAAGCGAAACCATGATAAAAATAGAAAATATCTTAGAAGAAGGTATGGCCGAAGCCTATAAATCGATGGACCCGGTAATTCAATATCGTTTCAGGACAGAGGGAGAGCAAACTGCCCGCAAAATTGAGCAGATTATTCGGGGAGTCAAAGTTAAAGTCAAAGAAGTTTTGAATTTAATCAGGCGCTGGCTTTTGATTATCCCAGGTGTTAATAAGTTTTTTATAGAACAAGAGACCAAGATTAAGGCGGATAAGATTATGGCGTTGCGGGAGAAGTGAATAACATTAAATAAACCCCAATGGACGCCTCAATGACAATTCTATTAATTTCTGCAATCGGGATTATTATTCTCGGTGTTTTGGCGTACATAGCCAGATTTTTCTTGCGTAGAGCTAATAAATATCAATCCGTTCATAATTTTGTTACCTTGCTCATAACCGTACCCAAAGAAGAAATCAGCCAAGAAGAAGAGAGCCGTCAGGGATATATTCAATCATTGATTGCTCCGGCAGAAAATCTTTTTGCTAATCTTGGCGGCATGAAGGCGCAAAAGGGTTTGCGAGCTTTCTTTTTGGGTCGGATTGATCATTTTTCTTGCGAGATAGTTGCTGACAAAGAGGGGTTAATTTCTTTTTATATGGCAGTGCCGCGGAAGATGCAGGAGTTTGTAGAGCAGCAAGTCCAAGCCCAATATCATGATGCCCAGATTGAGGAGCGGCCGGATTATAATATCTTTAATCCTAAAGGTGTAGTGGTTGCGGCTAATTTAGTTCAGAAAAAAGATTATATTTTTCCTTTAAAAACCTACACTAGCGCGGAAACCGACAGTTTAAACGCTATAACCAATACTTTGAGCAAATTTGACCCCAAAGAGGGTGCGGTGATTCAGATCATTGCCAGGAGCTCTCATCCGCGCTGGCATGCCCGCAGTTCTCGAGTGGCCAGGGAAATGCAAAAAGGAAAAACTATTCAGCAAGCCATGCGAACAATTAGCGGCGGCAGCAAGGTCGGTAAAGTTTTTAGTTTTTTTGGGGGTTTTGTCAGCGCGAGTACAGGCAAGACAAAAGAGGAAAAGGAGAAAGAAATGCTGGGACAGAATCCAAGGCAGCTTTCGCCCATGGAAGCGGAAATGGTTAAAGGGATTGAAGAAAAAACCAGCAAGGCCGGCCTGGATGTTAATATTCGTTTGGTGGTTTCGGCCGAAACTGAGGACAAAGCCCAATCTTACCTTCGCAATATGATTGATTCGTTTTCGCAGTATGCCGGGTATGAATATGGCAATGGTTTTAAAGCCATTGATGAGGGAACACATGCCAATGTTATTGGGGATTTTATTTACCGCCATTTCAATCCGCGAAGAAGCTTTGTTTTGAATACAGCCGAGCTCGCCAGTATTTTTCACTTACCTCTGCCAACAACCGAAACCCCAAATATCCGCTGGCTGTTAGCTAAAAAATTACCGCCCCCAGTCAATATTCCTAAAGAAGGGCTTTTATTGGGCGAAAATATATATCGTGGTAAAAAAGTTGATATCCATATTGCGCGCAAAGATCGTCAGCGTCATATGTATATTATCGGTATGACTGGTGTTGGTAAATCAGTTTTGCTTTCCAATATGGCGATTCAGGATATCCAAAATGGCGAAGGAGTCTGCGTTGTTGATCCCCACGGAACATTGGTAGAAGATATTTTAAAGCATATTCCCAAGGAAAGAGCTGAAGATGTAGTGATTTTTAATCCGTCGGATATTGAGCGTCCTGTGGGATTGAATATGTTAGAGGCCAAAACTCCCGGGGAAGGGGATTTTGCTATCCAGGAGATGATTGCTATTTTTTACAAGCTTTTCCCTCCAGAAATGATTGGTCCAATGTTCGAGCATAATATGCGCAATGTAATGCTGACTTTAATGAGTGACCCAGAAAGTCCCGGCACAATTGCCGAGATTCCGCGGATGTTTTCCGATACTGATTTTCAAAAAACTTGGGTGGCTAAGGTCAAAGACCCGGTAGTTAGGGCGTTTTGGGAAAAAGAGATGGCCAAGACCAGCGACTTTCACAAAAGCGAGATGCTGGGTTATCTAATTTCCAAAGTAGGCCGTTTTGTGGAAAATGCCATGATGCGAAATATTATCGGCCAGACCCATTCGGGATTTGATTTTCGTGAAATGATGGACCAGGGCAAAATTTTGTTAGTCAACCTCTGCAAGGGCACTACCGGCGAGGTCAACTCTAACTTATTGGGCTTGATTGTCGTCTCAAAATTGCAAATGGCTGCTTTGGCTCGGGCTGATTTGCCGGAAGAGGAGCGCAAGGATTTCTATTTATATATTGATGAATTTCAAAATTTTGTTACCGATTCTATTGCCACGATTTTGGCCGAAGCCAGGAAGTATAAATTAAATTTGATTATGGCTCATCAGTATATCGGTCAGTTGATTAAAAACCAAGACACAAAAACCCGAGATGCAATTTTTGGCAATGTGGGTACTGTTGCTTCTTTCCGGGTGGGTGTTGATGACGCGGAAACCATTGCTAAACAGCTTGGTCCGCCGGTAACCGAATATGATGTGATGAATATGGAGAGATACAATGCTTATACTCGCTTGTTAGTTGATAATCAAGCATCTAAACCGTTTAATATGGCTACCCTTGCCCCGGTTCCCGGAGATCCAAAATTGGCCGAGCACATTAAAGAACTTTCCCGCTTAAGGTGCGGCCGGGAGCGAAAGATTGTTGAGGAGGAGATTTTGGAGCGGACAAAGTTGGGGTCAAGCGAAACGCAAGGGAAGACTGAAGCGGCGGAGAAGAGTTTATAATAATTGATAATTAATAATTGATAATTTATGCCTAATTTTGAAAAAGAATTTACACCCAAAAAAGCCGAAGCTGAAGAAGAGCTCGAGCGTAAAGTATTTGAGGGCGGAATTATTGAAGAAGAACTCGAAGAAAAAGAAGGGGACGAGGAGGAAGAAGAAGACGACGACGAAGACGAGACAGGAAAGCACGTCCATGGATACTGTGGATGCGGTGAAGACGGTAAGAAGACCTTCCCTCAAGGGATTGATGCTAATGAGGTGCAACCTTATTTATTCACCGTTGAAGAGCTAAGAAGAATAGAAAGGTTACAACAAGAAGGCAAAATTCCTGATGATATTCATCCAAAATGGGGCTGGAAGAATCCAACCAAGAAGGCTATTAAAGATAGAGCTCGATGGGTATCACAATTTGGACCCCCCGAGGAGTAAGAAGGCGAGTAGCGATGATTTAATTTATTTTTTTTAATTTCGGTCCTTTGAGCTTTTGAATTCCAGCCAGAGGTCGCCGACGCTCCAAAGCTCTGGCGACGGAGCGCGACGGAGCGCTGGTCGGTCCCTTTTGAGCCAGAGGCTCATCTGCCTTTGGTTGAGGCCGATATTTAGAATTTAGGTTTAGAATTTAGAATTTTAACTACGATGCTTTGTTTAACTCTTCTTTTTGCAGTTGCCTTTCTGATCCTGGGTACCATGGCTTGGGCAGGGGTTAGCGGGGCGCCATTTGTTCCTTTGTGGAAAAAGGATGTTTTTAGAATGCTACGCTTGGCCGAGGTGAAACCCGGGGAAATGCTTTATGATTTGGGAGCCGGTGATGGCCGGATACTTATTACTGCTGTTCGTGATTTTAAAGCGCAGGCCAAGGGGTTTGAAATATCATTTTTGCCTTATTGGATTGGCAGGCTAAGAATTTTGTTGAGCGGTTGCTGGAAAAGCATCACATTTAAGTCGCGAGATTTTTATAAAGAGGATCTATCCCAAGCCGATGTGGTGGTCTGTTTTTTATCCCCATGGGCAATGAAAAAACTGGAGCCAAAGTTTGCCCGAGAGTTAGGACCGGGGACGCGAGTTGTTTCTGCTGCTTTTGCTTTGCCAAATAGAAAACCAGACAAAACTGATAAATCAGAGCCCAAAAGGGTAGCGATTCGTTTGTATAGATACTAGATAGAAATTAAGAAATTGAGAAATAAAGAAATTAAGGGAAATTATTTCTAAGCCCACCGTCCAACCCTTTATTTTTTAGTTTCTTTATTTCTTGTTTCTTTTTTCCTTGACTTATTTTGTTAAAGGAGTAAGATGTAAAATACAAACAAATACAAATAAATAATAAAGATTAATTTATCCGCCGAAGCTTGAGCGGACTCATCCAAGCATAGCTCCATCAATAACCGGGATGGAAGCGAAAGCGTAGGCGGGAAACAAAAACTATGACCCACGACATTCCTTTAGCTGATGATTCTTTTAATTCTTCTGATGATGAAGCTGTTGAAGAATCTAAGGCTAGTGAAAAACTAATTTTAGTTAAACAGCTTTTAGAAAGACTTCAGTCGGATTTAAACAAAGTTTTTCAAATTCTTTCTAAGTCAAACGCAGAAGTATTGCGGCAGGGCAGTGATTTATTAAAAACCGCTTCTCGCATTGGCTCGATAAGCCAAGAGGGCGACTCCCACATTATTGAGGGAGTATTTGACGGTCAGAATATGATTGGTCCGGATGGCAAGCAATATAGCGTGCCTGCCAACTATGCCTCTAAATCAAAATTGATTGAAGGCGATGTTTTAAAATTAACAATTCAGCCTGACGGCAGGTTTGTTTATAAACAAATTGGGCCTCAAGAGCGGGTGCGAGTGAAAGGAGTTTTGCAAAAGGATGCAGAAACAGGTGAATTTGAAGTCTTAGCCGAAGGCAAGAAATATAAAGTAATTTTAGCTTCAGTAACTTATTTTAAAGGCGAGCCTGGGGATGAGGTGATAATTTTATTGCCCAAAGAAAAGAATTCCGCCTGGGCTGCGGTGGAAAATATTGTTAAAGGAGCAGGTGGAGTTGAGTCAGACAGGGTAGCTAAACTATTAGACTTTGATGTGGTTGAAGATATTAGGGTGTGAGGTAAATTGTTATATTGAAATATTGCTATATTGGTTTTAAAAACGTATAATATAAGCACAGGATATTTTTATTTTTTTAATTCTTATGGAAGTTTCTCAAGAACAATTTAATAAGCTTGCGACCAGGGAAGATATTCAAGGCATTGATGAAAAAGTGACCAAGAATGCTGAAAAAATTGATACGCTTGATGAAAAAGTGACCAAGAATGCTGAAAAAATTGATGTCATGAACACAAATCTGACTGAAAATACCAACAAGATAGGTGCTATGGATATAAAGATAGGCGCTATGGATACGAAATTGACCGAGAATACTGAAAAGATAGGTACGGTGATGGAGCAAGTAGCCAAGAATACAGAAATGCTTACAGTTAACAAAGAGGAACATAAAAGACTTGAAGAAAAGATTGATGCCAAGCATGAAAGCACAATGACTGTTTTGCGTGAAATTCAATCTGACGTAAAATCAACCAAGAATCAGATAGAGAAAAACCAAACAGAATCGCGGGAGATTGATCACCTTTCTATATGAGTGGATGTTTTAGAAAAGAAGATTGGTGTTGTGCCGGTGCCAATACTAGAGAGGGGATAACCTTGAGTGGAGGTGTTAACATGTGGCAGATTGCAGGAATGGCATTACTTGGCTGCTTTATAGCCGCCTTTTCCATCTGGAGATACTGTGTTATTTGGAGGGATGAACGAGAAGCCAGTATGGCCCGGGCATTGATAATGGGCGGCGGTTTCATTCTGTTAATATTCGGAGTGCTCTCCTTAGCGATAGGGCCAGAAAATATTGATATAGGAATGACGGCTGCTGGCTCCATGATTGTTGCTGGCGGCATCGCTGGCATCCGAATAGATAAAGGAAAAGCCAAATTCAAATGGTTAGTACCAGCTCTGGGAGGCATCGTCCTTGTATTTTTTGGTGGAGCATCCATGTTTTCCTAGATGGGCGGTTTTAGCCCAAGCAAAATCATAGGTTTAATCAAGCCCGTAAACTCGGAGGATTTCAGGGCTTGTTTTTTTTGGGAAAAAAATGTAAGATAAAGTAAAGTAAATCCAAACTTCAAAATTCAAATTATTCCAAATCAAGTTCAAATGCTTTAATGTTAAATTTCAAAACTTATTTTTTGACATCTGGATTTTGTCATTGATTTTACCTAATTTGTCATTTGGGTTTTGAAATTTATCTTGTGTTCTTTTGCGGTAATGTCATCTAAAATATAATTTAATTTTATCTTATGAGTGAGGTCATCTATAGAAAATATCGTCCTCAAAAATTTAGCGACCTAGTCAACCAAGAGCATGTGCGCAAAACCCTAGAAAACGAAATAAGAACCGACAGAATCGCGCATGCCTATTTATTTTCTGGGCCCAGGGGCATTGGCAAAACCACAGTGGCTCGGCTTTTAGCCAAAGCTGTTAATTGTTTAAACCGCAAGGAAAAAGAATCCGAGCCTTGCAATAAGTGCCATCATTGCCAAGAAATTATGGAAGGTAGATTTTTAGATTTGATTGAGATTGACGCCGCATCTCATACTGGCGTTGATAACGTGCGGGGGACTATTATTGAGAACGTGCGTTTTGTGCCTCACAGCGCAAAGTTTAAGGTGTTCATTATTGATGAGGCGCACATGTTATCCAATTCCGCCTTTAACGCGCTTTTAAAGACATTAGAAGAACCACCCAGTTACGCAATATTTATTTTAGCCACCACCGAACCCCATAAAATCCCCGAGACCATTATTTCTCGGTGCCAGCGATTTGATTTTAAA
>JAHIMF010000056.1 GCA_018896645.1 Patescibacteria group bacterium
AAAGCAAAAAAGCATTAAAGCATTAAAGCATTAAAACAAAAAAGCATTAAAGCATTAAAGCAAAAAAGCATTAAAGCAATTTGCTTTAATGCTCTCGTGCTCTCGTGCTCTCGTGCTTTAATGATAACATCTCTACTTCAAATCACCAGGTTGAACCATATGAACCTGGGCAGTTGTTCTATCAATCAATCCCTCGTCATACAACCTCTTTATATCATTATCCATGGTAACCATGCCCTGTTCTGCGCCTGTCTGGATAACGGTTCTAATCTGGGCAATCTTATTTTCTCTGATTAAATTAGCCACTGCCGAATTATTAATCATAATTTCTCTGGCCGCTATCCGGCCGCTGCCAATCCGGGCTAATAGTTGTTGAGAAATCACCCCCCTTAAGCTCATTGAAAGTTGAAGCCTGATTTGTTCTTGCTGATACGGCGGAAAAACATCAATAATCCGATCTACTGTTTGAGCCGCATTTTGGGTATGCAGGGTGGCCAAAATTAAATGGCCAGTTTCTGCTAAAGTTAAGGTAGCGGCTATGGTTTCTAAATCGCGCATCTCACCAATCATAATGACGTTAGGGTCTTGTCTAACAACATGCTTCAAAGCTTCGGCAAAAGAACGCATATCCCTGCCCAACCCCCGCTGACCAATCATGCTTTTTTGGGAAGTAAAGACAAATTCTATCGGATCTTCCAAAGTAACGATATGGCAAGTGCGCTCATTATTAATTTGGTTAACCATTGCTGCTAGAGTAGTTGACTTTCCACAGCCAGTAGGACCGGTTACCAATACTAGGCCCTGACGCAACTTCGCCAGGTCGTAAACTTTATCGGGCATTAAAATATCCTCCATAGTAGGTACCCGGCGAGAAATAATCCTGGCAGCTAAACCTAAATTGCCCCTTTCCCAATAAATATTGACTCGATATCTGCTTAAATCGGAAACATCATAGGCAAGATCTAATTCTAGATCTTTTGTTAATTTACTCTTTTCGTCAGGCGTTAAAAGACTAAAGACCAGTTCTTCCAGGGCTCCAACTGTTAAAATTCTTTCATCTTTAATTGGTTTTAATTCGCCATCAATTCTTAAAATCGGATGATGACCAACCATCAAATGAAGGTCCGAAGCCCGTTTTTTGACCGCCACCTCAAATAAATCCCTCATCCTGGCATGGATTTTAGTGCTAGGCATTTTGTTTGTTTAAAAAATTAAGAATTCTGTTTTAATTATACATCCCTCCTGCATAAAAGCACAAGGGCATTAAAACATTAAAGCACGAGAGCATTAAAGCAAATTGCTTTAATGCTTTTTTGTTTTTTTGCTTTCATGTTTTAATGTTTTAATATTCAAAAAGTTGTCCACTTGACAAATGTATAACGCAGTATATACAATTAAAATAATGAAGCTATTCACTAAACTAATTCAATTTCAGTGGGATAAAGGTAACCTTGATAAAAATTTTCATAAACATGGCATTACTAACACTGAATGTGAAGAAATCTTTTTTGACGATAAAAGAAAAATCTCAAAAGACATTTTTCATTCTAACAAAGAACCGAGGTATATTCTTCTGGGACAAACTAAAGTTAAAAGATTATTATATACTGTTTTTACTATTCGTAATAATAAAATTAGGATAATCTCTTCGCGAGATATTAATAAAAAGGAAAGGAAGCTATATGAAAAAACAATTTAAAGTACCAAAATTTAAAAATGAAGCTAAAGAAAGGGAATTTTGGAGCAAGGTTGACTTAGCTGCATATTTTGATAAAGAGGATTTTGAGCCTGTTTCATTTCCTAATCTCAAACCGACCACTCGTTCCATCTCTTTGCGTTTACCAGAGTTTGTTATTAATCGCGCTAAAGAAAAAGCTAATGAGATTAATGTGCCTTATCAATCATTAATGAAGAAATATATTATGGAAGGGTTAATTGATTGATGCAACAAATCCACAGATATTAAGATCTTGGCATAAGAACATTAAAATGATTGCTTTAATGTTTTAATGCTTTTATGATTTAATGTCCAAAAAGTTATCCACTTGACAAGATTTTCTTAAAGTTTAAAATAAAGAAAGAAAGTGATATTTTAAAATTGAATTTAAAAATTATAGTGTTTAGGAAATCCGGTGCCCCGCCAATGAAGCGGAAATTCCGGAACTATCGCGTAACTGTGATTTTGAGCAAAGCTCAAAATCACCCCGAGCGAAGCCCCCGAGAAGGGGCGAAGTCGAGGGGTGATAAAAATGCTTTGAAAATACTTTGCTTAAATAAGTCAGAATACTAAACATTATAAATTTATTGTTCATTCTTCGCGCGTTACGAAGAAGGGTATTTTTGTTTGTTCTATCCTTCAAGGCGCGTGGAGATTTCCACGCTTTTTTTATTTATCCAGCACCAGAACCCTCAGTACAGGGTTTACTGACCCTTGCTTTTTCTAAAATTAGTGCTAAAATAAATTATTCATTAACTAACAAGCTTATGACAAGAAAAACCACTATTTTATCTTTTGTTATTTCCCTGGTTATTTTAAGCGGCCTGGGCTTTATTTTTAATTCCCAAGCCGCGCCGGAAATAAACCAAGCCGCAGTTGATTATCTTAAAACCAAAGATAACAGCGCTTGGAAAACCATGGCTCTAGTTGCGGCTGGCGAAACAGGCCTGACTGGTAATCACCTAAAAGATATATCCTCAAACAATGCCATTGATTACTGCGCTCCGACTTTAGCCATCACTGCCTTGGGTGAAAATCCTCGGACCTACCCCAACCAAGATTACGTGGTTAAGCTTAAATCTTTTTGGGATGGCGCTCAACTTGGCGATGCTTCAACTTTGAACGATGACATCTTTGGGCTTTTAGCTCTTATTTCTAGCGGCGAAGCAACTGCTGAACCTATAATAACCGGGATTAAAGAATTTCTTATAGCCACCCAAAATTCTAATGGCGGCTGGGGGTTTTCTGTTGGCGGCGATTCGGATACTAATATGACAGCCATGGCCATTATGGCTTTAGTGGAGGCCGGATTAGCTCCTTCTGACTTGCCAATTACCAAAGCAGTGGCTTATCTTGTGTCTTCACAAAATGATGACGGGGGCTTTCCTTGGAGTCCGGCTTCTCCTTGGGGCACGGACTCTGACGCTTCTTCTGACGCTTGGGTAATTAGCGCTATTTATGCTCTTGGGCAGAATCCTGGGGATTGGATTAAAAATGATCATAATCCGATTGAACATCTTAAATCTTTGCAAGCAGCCCAAGGATATTTTGAATATCAAACCGGCACGGGCGAAGATGCGTTTAGTCCTGTTACTACCAGCTATGCAGTTATTGCCCTGGCCGGCAAATCATATCCTGTAAACAAAATCACCTACACGCCCAGCGAAACTTTTGATTTAAGAATTGAAGGCCAAAGTTCAACTATCTGCAGTGGACGGTTTCCTGGTCCGACTGCCCTTAATATTGTTGAAAATGCCAGTGAAATTTGCGGATTTACTTATGAAATTAAAGCTACTGACTATGGTCCGTACTTAAAGAAAATCAATGATGAGGAAGCCGGCGGTCTAATGGGCTGGCTTTACTTTGTTAATTGCACTTCGCCGCTGGTAGGTGCAGCTGACTATATTTTGCAACAAGCTGACGAAGTCCTTTGGTATTTTGGCGAATGGGGCTGGCCTCCTCTAAAGATTGGGGTTTCTGCCGAAGAAGCCGCGTCTGGCGGAACCATAGAAGCTATTGTAGAATATTATGATACAGAGTGGCATCCGCTTGAAAATACTACTGTGAAAGCCGGAAATCATGAATTCACCACTGATGCCAGCGGCAGTACTTCTGTCTCTTTAGCTGATGGCTATTATAATCTTTATGCTGAAAAAGCGGCTTTCGTCCGCAGTAATAAAATTAGGGTAAAATTTGGCGAGCCAACCAGCGATGAAGTCAGTCTCCAGGTTAATATCATTGAGGGTGAAAAACCTGGCACCGGACTTGGACCAGGGCTCGGGCCCGACGAAATATCTTTTTTGGTAGAACCAGAAGAAATAATTTTCGGTGACTTGGCGCCCGGTCAAAGCGCCAGCCAGAATGTAACCATTACCAACACCGGCGCTGTTGATTTATATCTGGAAGGCATTGTTTCGGGTGGAGATATTTTTCAGGATAACCTTACCTTAAATGATACTGCTTGGGAAAACTGGGGAACCAATATCGCCGCCAGCAATCAAAAAGAAACTGCGGTGCAACTGAATATCCCCGGAAATTATTCGGTCTACGGCGAACAAACCGGCAATTTGACTTTTTGGGGGATTACGGAATAGTCACTGGTCACTAGTCACTCGCAACTGGGACTAATTTTTCGACGACTAACCCAATCAAATCAATTTGATTTTAACCTTGTTGTCCTTCTAAAATAAATAAGTCTGGTTTATTATTGGATGTAATTTAACTCTTCCCTAGTGACCAGTTACCAGTGACTAATGACTAAAATCAATGTCCAAAAAAATATCACTCCTCACAATCACAATATTCTTATTAACCACGACTATTGCCCAGGCCGTGGGTGTTAGCGCTGTCCCCTCAAAACTTAAAGTTGACGCAGCTGCTAACGAAATCTCAAGTGCCCATCTCACTATCAAAAATCCTTCAAACAAAGTCAGTATTTATGATGTTTATGCTGATGACTATCAAACCTGGATAAAAATACAACCAATGAGCTTTACCTTGGAAGCTGGCGAAATAAAAAAAGTGACTCTTTCGATTAAGCCGCCTCAAGCAGGAGTTTTCTCTACTAACATCTCTGTCGTGGCCAAGCCGCTTTCAACTAGAGAATTTCAGGCAAACTCGGGGATTAAAATTCCTATCCAAATCAGTGTGCTAGAAAACAGGCAGAAAAAAAACTGGCTGACAATGACCAATGCTTTGTATGTGATTGATATTCTACTTGGGTTTATATTATTGATGACTTTTGTAACCAGGCGAAGACGCTCAAAAGGAATGACATCGCGAGCTTAGCGAACGATGTTATATTGATTATAAAATAAAAACGCTTGGCAAAATTGTCAGGCGTTTTTCTTGTGTAACAATAATAAAGCTCCCTACATTCGCTTCGTCAGTCCGACTTGCTCTGATGCTTTTATGCTTTAATGCTCTCGTGCTTTAATGGGTTTAAATTTCTTCTTCAAATTTCTCATCCTCGGTCTTTTTTGGTCCTCTTAATCTAACAATCACAACCAGCACTGCCAAAACAAAAGCCATAACAATCCCAACAGTCTTAAGCGTTGATGCCCGGCCCAAATTCATTCGAATAAGAGCCCGACTAGTGTCTATTACCTGTTGGGCACCCCAGATCTCCTCTTGCCCTATTTTTATGACATACATCCCTGTCTGGCCCCTTTCATCAAAAACCGCCAGAAAGTAAGGTCTATTTTTTACAAAATCAATCTCACTTCTTGTTCTAATAGCATAAGAGGTTAGGGTAAATTTATCTTTAAAAATCTCCTCGTACTTTGCTTGGGCGCCCTCAAGAATAACCGCCCGGCTGCCTTCGGGAATTAAAAAGGGAAGCGGTGCCTTGTTTTCAATAAAATTCGGACCAATAATAATAAGCGAGGGCCTAAAATCTTTATATTTCTCCTTTAACGGCACCAGGACTTCTATCGGCAGGGTGATATCTTTGGGAAACGTGAATTTATAAAAATCAGGAACACCTGGTTCTTCCACCTGGCCATAAATCATTGTTCTATGCCGGGGCTCGGCAATTTCTTGCGCTTGCTCAATAGAGTTAATTTCTTCTTGCTTGAAAATACTCTCGCGGGCAAAAGTGAGGCAAGGAATAAGAGAAAATGACAGAATTATTAAAATGATTTTGATATGTATTCTTTTCATAAGCATAAAAAAATTTCTAATTCACCTAATTCACCTAATTTCTAATAAAAGATCAAATCTCTAATTTTTTCGGCCAGAGGCCGACCAGCCTTTGGCTGGAATTTTGACCTTAGGAATTTTATTAGGTGAATTAGAAATTAGACAATTAGGTGAATTTTCACAATGGTGAATTAGAAATTAGAAATTTTTTACAATCACCGTATCTCCTCCTTCTTCTCCTTGATAAAATAGCGCCACTGTTCTAAAAATTCTACAAACATCAAAAACGGCGTATCGATTAAAAGATTAAAGACTACGGTTACGATATTATATTTTTTCCAACGCATCGAAAGCCACTTGCCGGCCTGAATAATCGGCAAAGACAGAGGATCAATAATAATATGAAAAAGTCGATCTTTTGCTTCGGTAACATGCAACTCTCGGGCCCGCTGCCTGATCTGGGTTCCGGTAAAAGCGATTAAAGATGTAAAAATAATCAATAGCAGATAAGAAAGCGGCGGGAATTCCAACACATACATAACCCCGATGAAGGCGCCGAAACAAATACAAAAACTGACAAGATAAAGAAAGCCAATTATTATTTTGGAGGCAAGGTTGCGGCTTCGAGGATAAATTTCTATCTCGTAAACATATCTTTTAGTGCTCTCATAAACTATTTTTTGAACCTCGGCCATCACCAGCCGAAAATTACCTTTCTTGGGCGGTCTAATGGTCACTACTATGAGAAACATCAAAAATGTCGGACCAGCAACATCAATAATAGCCGCTAATGAATTAATGTGCCCCATTACATATTTGGTAAAAGGAATCTCCAAAGCATAAAGGGAAAATACATTAGTGGTAAAAATAGATAAAGTGCTGTAAGTAGCCGCTCTGGAGAGTCTTGATTTTAAAGTCTTGAGCCTGTGGATATAAACTTTTTTAATCAAACCCACCAACCCTTCCAGGCTCGAGATATTCTCTTCGGTTCCCAGAGGATCCCCCGAAAGCACATCACCCACAAGTAGAAAGGGAGCATCATATCTTTCGCAAACTTTATAAAACTTACCGGCCAGGGGGTGGGAAAATTCTTTTTCAATACCTCTCCAAATCACATAAATGTTCTTGGCAATCTCCGCGAGTTCTTCAGCGGAAAGGTTCGCCCAGTTAAAATAATAATGCCTTAGCAGGTTGTAGGTAATCAATGGGGAATCCAGCTTTAAAAGAGCCTGATGAACCGCAATATAAATTTGAATATTTTTCTTTCTCTCGCTCATTTCTTTAAAACGCGCGCCTGCTTTTTTGCCGATTCTAATCCGTTCTCGCATCACCAAATACATATACTCTATCAAGGCATTAGCCCGGCCATAAGAAGCCGGGTCTAATATCTCTTCAATCTCACAAGCAGCCACCCCTAAAAAATAAGTGTAAAGCTCGGACTTGGTTTTAGCCTTGGGCGCCTGGGGCGAGTGCATTAAAACATAAGTATACTTATCAAGTATTTTTTGAACATCTTTAATTTTTGATTGCTCGATGGTGTTATTGGGAAAATGGCCGCCCCGGATCAACTCCAAAACAAAAGGCTCCGCAATGTTATTATTATGTTTCTTTAAAAATAATCGCCGCTTTAAAATTCTTTCTATGGCTATCCGCCGCATCAAGTGCTTTTCCCGCCAATCCACCACCCTTCTTATTCCCTCATAAAAAACCTCTACTCTGCTAGCCACCTCATCAACATGAATCGTCGCTACCCCAGTCTTTGGCTGGGATAACTTGTGGCAATCTTGATATTTTTGAATGAGTTTTTTAGTAGCTGGAGAAAGATTAGGCATGTTTTTACATCAATAAAAAATTTATAAAAATAAACAATAATTACTTCTTCTATTATATTGAATATTTCAGAATAGCACAAACGGACAAATAAAGCAACGGGCGAAAAAAGCTTTTTCTTTCTTAATAATTGGTGTATACTTATTATAGATATAGCGCTGGAACATAAAAACGCGAGAGCAAGAGAACATAAAAACACAAGAACATTAAAACATTAAAACAATTTGCTTTCTTGCTTTAATGTTTTAATGCTTATAATTTTTAAACTCTTAAATCCATGGACGAGCAACTCATCGGAACCGTCACCCATTATTTTGGCAAAATCGGTGTTTGCGCAATCAAACTCACCAACGAATTGGCCGTGGGTGACAAAATCCATATTAAGGGAAATACCACTGAATTCATCCAGGAGGTAAATTCTATCCAGGTTGAACATGAAGTAACAGAAAAAGCCGGCAAGGATGAAGAAATCGGCATCAAGGTAAACGAAAAAGTGCATGAAGGGGATGAGGTGTATAAGGTGATTGAATAATTTGCTGAAAAAGATGAGGAATACCAACGAGAATAAGGACTCGCTTTGGTTATTGTTTCATTGCTACATTGTTAAATTGCTAAATTGTTATCACTAACTCGCATTGTCAATTTAACCTGTAGCAATATAACAATGCTTATTTTGTGATTTTCAGATCTCTTTTTGTTTGTTATATATTAACAATTAATAACGAACCATGCCAAGTGATTTCATCTTCAACCAAACTCTAGAGGCAATCAAGGCTATGCCTGAGTATTTAGAAATTGGAAACGACGAACAAAAATATTATGAACTGGTGGACATAGTCTTGGAAGAATGGGAGGACACGGGCCAATTGCCTGATGATTATGATACTGAAGGACTGCGCAATAAACTCCGGATGGAATGGAGAGATATAGAGCAGGAACAGCCGTAATTTATCTGCAATTTTATTAATAACCAAGATACAAGAAATCAGCCAAAGGCTGGCCAGCCTTTGGCTGGCAAGAAACAAGAAACAAATAAGATACAAACAAATCCCAAATTTTAAATCTTAAACAGTTTGTAATTTGTATCTTGAAGTTTTTTTTGTTATTTGTATCTTGTGTCCTTGTATCTTGATAAAAATTATGTGGAGGAAAAATAAAATAAAAATTATACAAATTATAGCCGGTGCCCTAGTACTCTCGTTTTTTTTATTCCCTGCAATTTCTAAAGCAAGCTCTTCTGAAAAAATAGAAGCCTTTAATGTTGATATCCATATTAACCAGGATTCCAGTATTACCGTGATTGAAAACATCTTCTACGACTTTGGAACAAATAGTCACTATGGAATCTATAGGAATATTCCTTTGCAATACAAAAGGCAGGGCGGAAATTATAATCTTCGCCTAAAGGTTATTTCTGTAAAAGACGAGGCCGGTGAAATGTATCGGTACAAAACGCAACGATTAGGCAGAGATCTCCAAATTAAAATCGGTGATCCCGACTCTCTGGTTTCTGGCCTGCGGCTTTATAAAATAATATACCGGGTGGAGCGGGCTTTAAATTATTTCCAGGCGCATGATGAACTCTATTGGAATGTTACTGGCAACGACTGGGATGTTCCAGTTGAACAGGCTGCGGCTCAGGTCGGTTTGCCTGGTTATGTTAGTCCAAAAAAACTGCAACATGCCTGTTATACTGGCTATTTTGCAGCAGTAGACCAAAACTGTTTCTCTCAAATTATAACTGGCGGAGTGGTGAAATTTGGTTTAACCCAACCTCTTGGCTCGGCGCAAGGCCTGACTTTAGTCTTTGGCTTTCCTAAGGGAGTGGTGATTGAGCCAGACACCAGTAAAAAAATTCTCTGGTTCTTGCAAGACAATTGGTTCGTATTTTTACCATTTATCATATTATTTATTCTCACTGGCCTTTGGTACGAACTCGGCCGCGATCCCCGCGGCAGAGGAACCATTATCCCGCGCTATGGCCCGCCAGATAATTTAACCGCTGGCGAAGTGGGGACTATAATTGATGAAAAATTCAATCCCCGAGATATTTCTGCCGCCATTATTGGTTTGGCGGTTCGGGGTTATTTAAAAATCCAAGAAATCAAAATAAAAAGACTGCTTTTTGAAAAAACTGATTGGGAATTAATAAGACTAAAAAACAAAGACATGCTTGCCGAAACATATGAGAGAAAAATTCTAACGGGAATATTTGGTGAACAAGATAAAAGAACTTTGGGGACCCTAAAAAATAGTTTCTATGCTCACCTGCCAAAAATAAAAAAAAGCCTTTATCGTTCTTTGGCCAGAAAAAGATATTTCCCCACCAGTCCTGATAAAGTTAGGTTGACTTATTTTATCATCGGTCTGATTGTAATCGCCCTAGCCTTTCTTTTGGTTGCCATAAACCAGAATATCTACACTGGAATATCGATTAGTATCTCTGGAGTATTGATAATCATATTTGCCAGCTTTATGCCCCGAAAGACCAAAAAGGGAGTCCTGGCCCACGAACACATCCTGGGATTTAAAAAATATTTGGAAATTGCCGAAAAAGACAGAATGAAATTCCATAATGCGCCGGAAAAACGGCCAGAAACATTTGAAAAATTTTTGCCTTACGCCATGGCCTTGGGGGTAGAAAAACAATGGGCCCAGCAGTTTAAAAATATCTACACCACTCCCCCGTCTTGGTATAAAGGCGCTTACGCCGGGCGTTTCTCTAGCATCTACCTTATTAATAACCTTGCTGACTTTTCCAAACAAACCAATCAGGCCCTTGCCGCTAACCGCGGTAGTGCCGGTAGCGGCCGCTCGGGCTTTGGCGGCGGCGGCTTTTCCGGCGGCGGTTTTGGCGGCGGCGGCGGCGGAAGCTGGTGAGGCGAGCCTAAAATCCAAAGCCTAAAGTCAAAAATATTTTTAACTGAAAACTCAACCTTAGATTTTTGACTTTAGGCTTTAGACTTAGTTTATGTTTACCAAAGCTAATCTCTACAAATCTATCTTCTTTGTCGTCGCCATCAGCACAATATTTTATGTTGGTTTTTATGCTTGGCAAACCGTGCAAGAAGTTAAAACTTTAACTGACGCCCAAACAAACCTTCTTTTAGATATCCACAACCAATAATTGACAATGGTTTTTAAAAATAATATAATAAACTAACAACTAAATATATAACCCCTGAACCACATGGGATTCAGGGCAAGCCCTGAACCGAGTTTACTCTGGTACAGGGCAAGTTATCAAGAGTGAGTGGAGGCAACTGGGCCTAGGAAACTCCGACAACCACCCCGGTCACAACCGGGGCAGGTGCCAATTCCAGCCTCTTTAAAAAAGAGGAAAGATAATTGTAATTTTTTACAATGTCTTCCTCTTTTGGAAGATTTTTTAGTTTTAAAAACACTTCTACCGAGCTTTAGCTCAGGGTTCGGCGACTTCAGTCACCAGGTCTCAAGCTAAAGCTTGTTAACCCTGCCCTAAGGGGCGGTAGAAATTTAACATTAAAGAAAGGAAAAACATTATGCCAAACAAAATTTCGGCCGTAGGCCGACCAGCCTCTGGCTGGAAGACCGCGGAGAGCGTGACCGAAGGTCACCCAGACAAGCTCTGCGACCAAATCTCTGATGCGTTATTAGACGCATACATCACCCAAGACCCCGAAAGCCGGGTGGCTATGGAAGCTTTTGGCTGCCATGGCGTTATTATGGTCGGCGGCGAAGTCACCTCCAAGGGCGAGGTTGATGCCGAGGCAATTGCCAAACAAGTTTATAAAGATGTCGGCTATGCTGACACGCCAAAAATTTGGACGCGCATTGTTAAACAATCGCCAGACATTGCCCAAGCCGTTGATACTGGCGGCGCTGGCGACCAGGGTATTATGTACGGTTATGCCACCAACGAAACCGAGGAATATTTGCCTTTAGGGGTTGTTCTCTCCCACAAGCTAACGCGAGGCCTGGCACAGCTCCGAAAAACCAATCCTGATTTTGCTTGGCTTGGCCCGGATGGAAAATCTCAAGTAACACTCAATAATAACAAAATCAAAACAGTTCTTGTATCTACCCAGCATTCAGAGGTCATTAACCAGAGAGAAATCAAACGCCGTTTAACCGAAATGCTTATCAGGCCTTTGATTGGCGATATCTCTGATGTTGAAATTCTAGTCAATCCAACAGGCAAATTTGTACTGGGCGGCATCCATGCGGATACCGGGCTCACTGGCAGAAAAATTATGGTTGATACTTACGGCGGCCTGATACCTCAAGGCGGTGGCTGTTTTTCCGGCAAGGACCCCTCTAAAGTTGATAGAAGCGCGGCTTACATGGCCAGGCACATTGCCAAAAATATTGTTGCTTCTGGCCAGGCTAAGGAATGTTTGGTGAGCTTAGCTTATGCTATCGGCCGGGCCGAACCTGTTATGATTGATGTTGATACTTTTAATGAGCAGGATTTAAGCGAATATGTAAAAGAAAAATATGACTTAACACCCAGGGGTATTATTGAGTATCTTGATTTACGTAAACCCATTTATCGCGATACTGCCAGCTACGGTCATTTTGGGAATCCGAAGTATAGTTGGGAGAAGATCGTGTAATGTTTTCATCTGAACATATATCCATCTGGCATCTTTTTTTACTGATTTATTGCGCTTCGCTTTTATTAGTTTATTAATAAATTCAATAAATTAATAAATTAATAAATTAATAAATGAAAATATGAAAGATGAATATATTCAATGTTTTATATTCAAACCGAAGTCTGATAAACCAAGGTCTTGATTTCTGGCCCTGTTCATGCTATTCTATCAGCATGAACAATGACCAATTCCAGAGCCCAAGTAGAGGCAAATTAAATCTTGAAGAGCTAACCCGTGAACTCACTTCATACATCGGTGATGCGCCAAAAATACAGCACCGAATTATTATTGGCACTGATTCTGAAGGCAATGGCAGGGTTGAATTTGTGACCGCAATTGTGATTCATCGGGTTGGCCATGGCGGCCGCTATTTTTGGCAAAAAAGTTACAAAAATAATATTACGGCTCTGCGGCATAAAATTTACGAGGAAACTAATCTCTCTCTTCTTTGGGCCCAAGAACTTCTTAAAAAATTAAGAGAATCCCGGGGCGAAGATTATCTTGGCGATGACTTGGAAATTCATATTGATGTTGGCGAGGGAGGCGCTACCAGAGATTTAATTAAAGAAGTGGTCGGTATGGTCAAAGGCAATGGTTTCAACGCTAAAACTAAACCCGAGAGTTTTGGGGCGAGCTCTGTCGCCGACAAGCATGTTAAATGAGGGGGAAATGACAAAGCGAGCCGCAGCGAGCTTTGTTATCATGAATAACGAAGCTCACTATCGTTCGCTTCGTCAGCCCACCTTTATGCCCAATCCAAAAGTCTCAATCATCAAAGGCAATAACCGCTATCAAAATATAGCAGATTCTTTAAATTTAATAAAAAATGAAGTCCAAGAACAAATCCAAGACAAACAAAATATCATCATCAAGCCAAATTTTCTTTACGATGATAAGCCAAACGCGGCTACTAATGTCCAAGCAGTAAAAGCAACTATTGACTTTGTGCAACAATTCACAAACCAGCAAATCACAATTGCCGAAGCCCCATTTTCTGGTACTGTTGAAGGGGCAGTGAAAAATTTTAACTATGATAAAGAACTGGCTGATTATAATATTAAATATCTAGATTTAAACGAAGAGCCAACTGAAGATATTGAAGTTCCCGTCACCGAAAATGAATTAGCCAAACTTAAAATTGCAAAACCAATTTTAGAAAGCGACTTCCGAATTTCAGTTTGCCCGCCGAAAACTCATGATACTGTAATTCTCACCCTGGGTATTAAAAACCTGATTGTCGGCAGTATTATTTCTAAAGATGCTACGCTCGGCCATAACTCGCGCGGTGAAATTCACGGCGGTTATTATAAAACCAATAAAATTTTATTTGAACTTTTGAAAATTATTCCGCCAAATCTTACAGTCATTGACGCTTGGCAAGTTATGGAAGGAGATGGGCCGTCGCATGGGCAAATGGCTGATATGGGATTAGCGCTCGCTTCGCTTGATCCAGCAGCCGTTGATTCAGTAATGGCCTATCTCATGGGATTTGACCCGGATGATATTGGTTATTTATATTTTGTAGGGGCGGATTGCAATCCGCCCTTGGGAACAAATCAATTAGATAAAATTGAAATTATTGGTAATATTGATTTACAATTAGAAAGGAAAAAGTTTGAGCCACATCCGGATTATGAAAGGCAGTTAGGGTGGAGGGATGGATTATCATCCTAAAAATCTCTAACATCACTCACCGACCACTGAATTCCAAATCACTCCACAACCAAGCACTATTCATCACTTCTTGACGCATTTTAAAAGTATTACCATGCCGCAAAAGACCCAAATATGATTGCACTGTTTCTGGCGCATTATGTTCTTTAAGCCGCTGCATCATTCGCTGTTTAGTTGTTGTCCGCAGTACTCGGTGGTGAGGAAAATGCACCCAGCCTAGAAAATCTATGCCCGAGGCCAGTGTCTGAAGTAGAATTTTTTGTGGATGTAATATCAGATACAATCGTTCCTCTAAAAATCTTTGCAAAAGAGAAATTTGTAGCCTTAGCCAGTCACGGTCTGACGAAAGAACAACAAAATCATCCGCATATCTGATGTAATATTTTACCTTGAGATGATGCTTCACAAACTGATCAAATTCATTTAGATAAACATTTGCAAAAAGTTGTGATGTAAGATTACCAAGCGGTAAGCCTTTGTATGGGGCAGTTGTAAAACTCTTAATGATTTTTTGTAAAAGACGCATGATATCGCGGTCAGGAATATATACCTGCAATATTTTTAAAAGTATTGCCTGGTCAATGCTGGCAAAAAACTTTTGAGCATCGCATTTTAATACCCAACAAGTTTTAGTATTATTTTGACTGACTTGATAAGCAAACTCACGAAATCGATTGATAGCTTTATGAGTACTCCTACCAATCCGGCAAGAAAAAGAGTCAGCAATAAATGTTTTATCAAAAAATGGATAAAGTAAATGATAAACCGCATGATGAACTAAACGGTCGCGGACACTGGCTTTATGAATATGTCTTGGTTTGGGGTCACAGATATTAAAAGCTTGATAGCTTCCATGTTCATAGCTATGATTAGCGAGCTCATGATGAAGTAATAAAACATTATCCATCAAATCCAAAGAAAACTTCTGAACATCAGGTTTATTCCGCTTGCCCAAGATAAACTCCTGCCAAGCCAACAAAAGGTTCTCAACTGAAATAACGTCACAATATTTATAAGGTAGCTGAATTTTCATAAATACCTCTATGTCCCCCCCCCAACAAGTGGCGATTAATTTGCCAATTTTACAAAAAACGACCACTGCCTACAAATTATGGCATAGCTTTCTGCCACATATTCCACGATTATCTAGATATACGTTGGGTGCAAAAATTGACACGCTCTTTGCTGAAATTGTAGAACTTATTTTACAAGCAGGATATTCAAGCAGGGACAGAAAGATAGAAACAGTTAACCGAGCTAGCATAAAATTTGACGCTTTAAAATTTTTTTTGCAGGTCGCCTGGGAGATGAAGGTGTTGGATAATAAAAAATATGCCCAATTATCTATGTTGTTAGCTGAAATCGGCAGAATGTTAGGAGGGTGGTTGAAGGATTTGAAAAAAGAAACTCCTCCGAACTTAATCAGAGGAGAATGAAGAGAATTGCGGACGGCGAGGAAACGGTAGTGCTCGTTCCAGCGGTTCCCATACCAGTTCAGGTTCAGGTTACGCTCGTGAACGTTCTCGTAGAAGCACGCAACGTAGCGATTGCCATTCGGGTGCGTCCAAACAGAGCCGCCATTTTGTACAAGGCATCATCTAAACCACTGCTCCTTGAATGCTCTTAGAGCTGTATTTTATTTGGGGCCATAAATCCACCAATGCCTTGCACCAAGTATCTTCATTTTTAAAAGATTAAGAAACACGCGCTAACCAACGACTTATCGTTGACTATTCTGGTAATTTCAAAATCCTAGAATTCGACCGCCTATAGCCGTAACCATAGACTGCATCGTCTACTATCCAATTTTATTTTAGCATAATTTATAAAAACAAAAAAGCCCCATCCGTTATAAAAATGGGGCTGTTTTTCCAAGTGTCCAAGAGCCACCAAACCTCAAGTGACCAAGGGACCAAGCTCTACTTGCGGACGGCGAGGAAACGGTAGTGCCCGCGCCAGCGGCTCCCAAACCAGCGCAGGCGCAGGCGACGCTCGTCGACGCTCCCGTAGAAGCACGCAACGCAGCGATCGCCATCCGGGTCCGTCCAAACAGAGCCGAGTTCTATAATTGAGAACTCGCGCTGCTTATCTGGATACCTTGCCCCGAAGGCCAAAAGCTCTGGCAGGGTGGCCGAACGAAGGCCTCGGCGACCGAGCTCTTCGAGTACCTCATCCGTGCTTGCAATACGGTTGAGGTGAACCAAAACTGTCTCAACCTCTACCTGGCCGCATCCTTTGATTGGAAAATGGTCGGGGTTGATATCACTATTCTTCCAATCGTAATTGCCGGCCGTTATCATCTGCTCAAGGGAGAGAGCATAATCAACCGTGATGGGAAAAACTTCGCCAGCTTGCCTGACGATAATGTCCGCCATTCTGGCAATGATTTTCTTTCCTTGTGGAGTGGCTAAACGATGAATGTCTTCGTCCGTGCCACCGCGCTCACGGACAGCGGCATCAAGGGCTGAAAAGATGCTTGTCAGTAAATCAGCCCCCCTGACAATTGCGGAAACTTCTTTCTTGGCCATGACGATTCCTCCTTTTATTTTAGTCTGCCCCTCACCCTGATACTTTATCAGGGCCCCGGGCTGACCTTTGGAAAGATCAAAAATTACCTTTCATTGTATATCAAATTTTAAAAAATGTCAAGGCCAATAGCACATTTTTAGCACTTTTTCAGCTAAAGTTAGCCAAAAAAATAAAGGAGTGCCTATTGACTTTTTTTATATTTCTACTATACTTAAGAAAAGATGGATGACCGTGCACCCGTAGCTCAACTGGATAGAGTGCCTGGCTTCGGACCAGGAGGTTGCAGGTTCAAATCCTGCCGGGTGTACCACCGCGCATAGCTCAGCTGGTAGAGCAGTTGCCTCTTAAGCAAACGGTCGGGGGTTCAAATCCCTCTGCGCGGACCAAAAAATCTCCCTATTATATTCGGGAGATTTTTTGTTGATTTTAAAAACAAATAGACAAGGTCAAGGGACCTTGTCTACTCCCCACGGGTGGATTGGGTCCCTTGACCCAATCCAATATTATAAAAAGCTCACCAACACCTATCCGCACCCTTTACTCTCCTCTATTCTTCAAAGTGTCCTTTAGGGTCTTGCCGGCTTTAAACTTTGGCACTAGTATCTCTGGCATCTGAATTTTCTCGCTGGGATTTTGAGGATTCACGCCAGTCCGAGCATGCCGCACCCTGGCTTCAAAAGTACCAAAACCAGTCAAAGACACTTTGTCACCGTTTTTCATGGCTTTAATAACAGTGCCCAAAAAAACCTCAACTGCTTGTTCAGCCGCTTTTTTGGAAATACCAACTTTATCAGCTATACGTTCGGCGAGTTGGAATTTGTTCATATAAGCTCTGCATTAAAAATTCTTAATATTATGTTAATAAATTTTTTATCAGTATCCTAACTTTAAACCCACTATGTCATTGTCTTATTGTTCCATTGCTTCACTGTTAATACGAATTAGAAAAGACGATGAAACAATAGCCCGCTTCTTAATTTACTCTGACTTTAAATAGAGAATAACAAACTCTATCTGGCATACTCTTCAATCCTGTTCTCCCGAATCACCGTCACTTTAATCTCACCGGGATATTTTAGCTCTTGCTCAATCTTTCCGGCAATTTCTTTGGCTAATTTCACGGCTTTCAAATCATCAATTTCTTGGGGGGATACAAATACCCGAATTTCCCGGCCAGCCTGAATAGCATAAACTTTTTCCACTCCTTCAAACGACTTAGCCACATCTTCCAGCTCTTCCAATCGCTGTAAATATTGCTCATAAGTATCTTTTCTGGCGCCTGGCCTAGCTCCGGAAATAGCATCAGCTACTTTAACAATCACCGCTTCCAAAGTTGGCGGCATATCTTCGTGATGAGTAGCGATAGGAATAACCACAGCCTCGGGCAGGCCAAATTTCTCCGCTAAATCTTTGCCGATCTCCGGATGCGTACCCTGAACCTCGTGATCCACAGCCTTGCCTAAGTCGTGCAAAAAACCCGCCTTCTTCGCAGTGGCCACATCAGCACCAAGTTCAGAAGCTAACAATGCGGAAAGGTGGGCCACTTCAATCGAATGCTGCAATACATTTTGGCCATAGCTGGTGCGATATTTAAGCCGACCAATGAGTTGAATTAGTTTGGGATCCAACCCGGCGATACCAACCGCATAAACCGCTTCCTCGCCGGATTTTTTAATATCAAGAGCTAATTCTTTTTTCACTTGCTCGATGGTTTCTTCAATCCTGGTCGGCTGAATTCGGCCATCTAAAATTAGTTTTTCTAAGGCCCGCTTGGCTAAGTGACGGCGCAATAAACTAAAGCCGGAAATCACAATTACTTCCGGGGTATCATCAACAACAATTTCGGTGCCGGTTAATTGCTCGATGGTTTTAATGTTTCTGCCTTCCCGACCAATAATTCGCCCCTTCATCTCATCAGAAGGCAGGCTAACTGTAGTGGTAGTGGTTTCGGTTGTATGAGCAGCAGCCACTCGTTCAATCGCCATGCTCACTAATTTCTTGGCTTCTTTTTCCCATTCCTCACTGCCAACGGTTTCCAGCTTTTTAACTCTCTGAACAATATCACCTTTAACTTCCTGCTCAACATTTTCTAAAAGCACTTTTTTTGCTTCTTCCCGGGAAAGTTGGGCAATTATTTCTATTTTTTCAAGCTGCTCCTCTTTAATTCTTTCTATCTCTTTTTTAATCGCCTCGATTCTTTGAGCCTTATCGTATAGCTTTTGCCGGCGATCCTCAAATTCTAAAAGCTTCTGATCAAACAATGACTCCCGTTTCTCAAGCCGTTTCTGAATCCCTAAAAGTTCTTGGCGACGTTTGGCTTCTTCTTGTTTCCCGTCCTCTAAAATTTGTAATGCTTTTTCTTTAGCTTGGTATAAAAGTTCTTTTTGTTTTTGCTTGGCAGCATCTAAGGTTTCTTTGGCTTTTTTCTCAACCGAACCGGCTTGTTTATAACCAATACTCCGACGAAGCAAATAGCCAAAGGCAACACCAGAAGGAATAGCGGCTGCCACTAAGATTATCCAGACTAAATCTACTACCATAAAATTTCCTCTATTCCAAAAGAAGAAAATCAGAAATCTCTAAGGAATGCATAACAAAAAACTTTAAGCAAAATATCAAATTCTCGGCCTAAATCAGATTTAGTGTTTATAGATTTACTATTATCTATTTTGTTATACATTATGATTTTCTATCTCAAGAATTATTAATAATTGATAATTTATTGACCTAAATTTATAATAGCATAAGTGCTAAAATTAGGCAAGGTGTCTACTTAATTATCCTATCCACCAATCCATACTTCTTGGCCTCGTCCGCAGTCATGTAATAATCCCTGTCAGTATCCTTTTCAATCTTAGATAAAGGCTGGCCAGTATGATGCACTAAAATCTGATCCAAACGATCGCGAATTTTCAAAATATGTTCCGCCCGAATTTTAATGTCAGAAGCTTGGCCTTCGGCTCCACCCATAACCTGGTGAAGCAAAATCTCGGCATTGGGCAAAACAAAACGTTTGCCTTTTTGACCGGCAGAAAGAAGGACTGCGCCCATCGAGCCGGCCAAACCAACACAGATTGTAGACACATCACACTTTACATATTGCATAGTATCGTAAATTGCCAAACCGGCAGTTACCGAACCGCCAGGTGAATTGATATAAAGTTTGATATCTTTTTTTGAATCCTCACTTTCCAAAAACAATAGCTGGGCAATAACCGTATTGGCCACCACGTCATTAATTACATCACCTAAAAAAATAATTCGTTCTTTAAGCAAACGGGAATAAATGTCATAAGCGCGCTCGCCATGAGTTGATTTTTCAATAACTGTTGGTATTAAGTGCATAATTTTTAAGTTAAAAGTTAAAAGTCTAAAATTTAATAAAAATACAAGAATAAAATAATAAAATAATATCCGCCAGAGACGGATCAACCCCTGGTTGATAAAAATTCATCTCGTCCCGTTTATTTTTATATTTTTATATTCTTGTATTATTTTATTTTTGGTTTTTGACCCAACTTTGGACTTTAAATTTTAGACTTCAGACTACACAATCTCCCACCCCCCTGCCGTTTCCAAAAGTTGACCGTTAATCCGGAATCCCGCCGCTTTCGCATGCCCTCCGCCTCCCATTAGTTTAGCAAATTTTGAA
Source organism: Patescibacteria group bacterium (assembly GCA_018896645.1). Taxonomy (NCBI): domain Bacteria; species Patescibacteria group bacterium. The sequence goes on from JAHIMF010000056.1 coordinate 20,180, forward strand.
ACATCAATAAAGTCCTGGTTGGTTCTTAAACTGCCTTTAATTTCTTTGTTTTCCAGCTCTTCTAAAATGAGGGTGATGGCGCTGTCGGAAAATTTACTTAGAAAATTAGCAACACCCTCCAGACCCTTTTTATCAATCCCGCACTCGGCTAAATCTTTTTGAGTAATGACTGTCCAAGCTAAGTCAAAATCAGAAATTTTTTGCAAACGCAAGAAAATCCGACTCCAAAGTTTTAGAACATCAATAGATTTATTTTGTAAAATATATTTGTTAATTTCTCTAATCTGGGCTCCTCGAGCAACCAGTCGAGCGGCAATCGCCAAACTTTCAGAGTTGGTGGCCGGATTTGAAAAATTTCCCGTGTCTGTTAAAAGTCCGACCAAAAGGCAAGTAGCCATATTCCGACTAATGCTTATTTGTGATTTTGTAAAAAATTGATACAGCAGGGCAGTGGTTGAAGCTTTGTCGGCATCAACTAGATTATAGTCGCCAAATTGAGTATTAGTAATATGATGATCAATGTTGACAATGGGCGTTTTGGTGTTGGCTAAAAATTCTGGCAGGCCAGTCTGCTCTATATCTCCGCAATCAAGTGTAATAATTAAATCATGGCCAGAGTTAGTCTGGGTTTTAAAACCCAGCCCAATCTCCCCAATTATCAATTCCTCAAATTTCGATAAAAAACGAAAAAAATCAGCTGGACTGTCTTGACAAAAAAGTGCATAGCCCTTCTTTGCGGTCTCCAAAAAATGAGCCAGGCTTAAAGCCGCGCCCAAGGTGTCGCCATCAGGATTCCGGTGACAAACCAAAAGAATTTTTGAGGCCTTGTCAATGGAGTTTTTAATTTTATCAATGATAACTTGATTTTCCATAAAATTATCGTTAGTAGGGGTTGATTGCAATCAACCCCTACGACAACTCTCCAAGCAACTTATCCATCTTCCCCGCCTTTTCTTCGGTTGTATCCAAATCAAATCTAAGCTTGGGCAAAGGCTTCATCACCAGTCTTCCGTGTAAAATCCTTTGAAGATTTTTTGCGTTCCCGTATAATACTTTCAAAACTGCCTGACTCTTGTCAATTGGCAGAACGCTAATCCAAACCCTTGCCTCTCGCAAATCACGAGTGGTTTCCACTTGGATAATGGTTACCAGCACGCCTTCCGGCCATTCTAATTCTTCAAGGAATATTTTTCCCAGTTCTTGTTTGATTAAAGAATTAACTTGTGGAATCCTCTTAGTCATAAATATGATACGAAAAAATACGAAAAATTTAAAACCTATAACTCTCCATAAATCTCTTTTTCTAGTCTTTCTAAAAAATCTTTTAAAAATGTGATTCTTTCCCTGCAAATCTTTTTCGCTTGTTCTGTGTGTAATTTATCTATCAAAAATTTCCATTTTGTTTCAAACTCTATTTGTGGACTATGTTTGGTTTTATCTTGTATCCTTCCATTAATCTTTCCGCCAAGATTATCTTGAATATATTCCTTGATGTCCACTTTTTGATATATCTTTGCGTCATTTCTGCCGACCCAAACAAATGAACGAGCAAGACCAATGGCTCCCACAACGTCTAATTTATCAGCATCAAATAGTATTTTAGCCTCTTCCGTCTTTGGCTCACTTCCTGTCCTATATCTATGAGAAACGATACAGTCTTGAATGTGTTTTATTCTATTCCCCGAAAATTCTAATTCTTGTAAAATTGGGACTGCCATTTCTGAACTTAATATCGCATGATCAGTATTGCCAGAGGGGTCATCATCTTCCTTAACTCTTGCAATGTCATGCAATAAAGCCGCTGCCTTTAATACATCCAAATCAATATCTTGATTTTTTGCCAGGCGCAAGCAAAGATTATAAACTCTCATGATATGGTCTATATCATGAGCAGAGCAAGAAAGCTCTTTTTTAACAATTTCTTTAATTTTTTGAAATTTTTGATCCATTTTACAAAACTAAAGCTTAATATCCAAATGATGTTTTATCCTAACTTCGCTCTTTTTGGCAGAATTCTTTTTCCAAAGAATTTGCTGCCTAAAATCTGAAATTTATCAGTCAAATCAGTAGTGAAAAACTCTGCGCCGGCATTCCTGCTAATCTCATCATCTAACTCTTTGTGCCTTTGTAAATAGTCTTTAAGTTTGTCAGCTACCACCGCTCCTTCACTGACAAGGTTTATGCCCGGTCCGACAATCTTCCTAATCTTGTCCTCTAATATGCCATAATGCGTGCAACCCAGAATCAAAGTGTCAATGTTTTTTCTAAGCAACGGAGAAAGATAGTTGCGAATAGCTAATTCGGTTACCCCGGAGTTTTCTTCGCCGTTCTCTACTAGGGGCGCGAGCAAAGGGCAGGCCTCTTGAAAAACCTCTATTTGGGGATTAAGCTTTTTCACCTCTTTTTCAAAGGCCTTTGATCTGACAGTACTCTCGGTAGCGATAACACCTATACAGTTATTATTAGTTCTTACGACTGCTGATTCTGCCGCCGGGACAATCACTCCTAAAACCCTCCTGTTTGGATAGTTTTTTGGCAAGTATTCCCTTTGGATTTTACGAAGAGCCTCGCTTGAAGCAGTATTGCAAGCCAAGATTATTAATTGACAATTTCTTTTGAAAAGAAACCCTACCGCTTCTTCGGTAAAATTGCGTATTACCTCCTGCGAACGCGCGCCATATGGCGTTCTTGCCGTATCGCCCAAATAAATATAATCATACTCTGGCAATCCTTTAATTATTTCTTTCAAGATATTTAATCCGCCGAAGCCAGAATCAAAAATTCCTATTGGATTTCTTATATTCTCTTTTCTCATATTCGCATATTATTTTAACGTCTTTACCCTCTCCTCAATCCTATAAACCTCCAACAAATCGCCCACCTCGACTTTTGTCTTACTCTCAAACTTTATTCCACACTCTTTTCCGGACTTGGCCTCGGTCACTTCTTGTTTATTGCTCTGCAGTTCTTTGATACTGCCGCTACCCAAAACTTGTCCCTCTCTCACCACATCTGCCAGAACATATTTAACAATTTTCCCCTTAGTAACCCGACCCCCAACTATCATAAAACTCGGCTCTTCTCTAAACACTTCTAAAATTTTAAGCTCGCCCAAATCTATTCTAACCCGCTCCGGCGTAAGCAAGGTTTCCAAATTCTTTTTAATATCATCTAAAAGTTCATAAATAACCTTATAAACCTTAAGGGCAACTTTTTTCTCTTGGGCTAAAATTTCCACTCCGGGATTGACACCAACATTAAAGCCGATAACTAAGGCTTTGCTGTTTTCCGAAGATGATTCTGCTTGTAAAATATCCGGCTCGGTAATATTACCCAATCCTCTTTTAACAATAGCTACATTCACTTCCTCATACTTCGCTTGCTCGATAGACTCGACTATAGCTTCCAGAGAACCCAATTTGTCGGCCCTTAACACCAGGTTTAGATTGTTAATCTCGGAATCTTCGGCTGGCTGTTCTTTATCAACGGTCTGATGAACCGCTCTGGCGCCCTGATTCCTGTCTACGCTCCCCTGCTTAATTTTCTGTTTTAAAAACTTTTTATCAGCAACCACTTCTAAAATATCACCAACTTGAGGAGTAGTTTTTAATCCCAAAACTTCAACCGGCATAGAAGGAACGGCTGTCTTTACCGGCTTCTTTTGAAAATCACGCAAAGCTTTAATGGTGCCGTATGATTTGCCGGCGATTACCGCATCACCCAAGCGCAGAGTTCCTGTATGAATTAATATGGTGGCCACCGGTCCTTCATTTTTATCCAGACGAGTTTCAATCACCGTACCTACGGCTTCGCGCTTGGGATCAGCTTTTAGTTTTTCTTTTTCCATGTCGGCAATCAAAAGAATCATTTCCATAAGCTCCTCTAATCCTTGCTTAGTGGTAGCAGAGACTGGCACACAAATTGTTTTTCCGCCCCAATCCTCCGGGGACAAATTGATTTCTGATAATTCTTTTTTAACTCTATCAATATCAGCTTCTTCTTTATCTATCTTATTAATCGCCACTATAAATGGCAGGTTCTCCCCCTGGACTACTTTTATAGACTCCAATGTCTGGGGCCGAACTCCGTCATCAGCCGCTACGACTAAAATCGCAATGTCAGCCGCCACGCCGCCTCGAGCCCGCATCGCTTTAAAAGCTTCATGTCCGGGAGTATCAATAAAGGTAATAGTGCGCCCTTGCGCACTGTTCACCTGATAAGCCCCAATATGCTGGGTAATTGCGCCCGCTTCTTTTCCAGCAACATTAGTCTTTCGGATAGCATCTAAGAGCGAGGTCTTGCCATGGTCAACATGGCCCATCACCACTACTACCGGCGGCCTTGTTTCTTGGGACTCTTTCTTGTCCTGTTTTAAAAGTTTCTCGAGTTTATCTTGGGCTGTTTTCCCGCTTGTCACCTCGGTCTCTTCGTCCCCGCCCCTTTCTACAGCAATCCCCAAATCATCAGCAATAATTGCCGCGGTTTCAAAATCAATTGATTCGTTAATTGTGGCCATAAAACCGTTTTTCATCAGTTCAATAATAACCTTGCTCACCGGCAATCCTATTTTCTCGGCCAAATCATGAACAATAATGGCTTCTGGGATATGAACTACTTTTTTAGCGCTCTCTTCAGCAACCTCCTTGGCGCCCTCGCCCACTTCCACCCGCCTAATATCCTCGCGTTCTTTTTTGGCTTTTTCCAGACGTTTATTTTGATTCCAAGCCTCTGCGATTTTATCTATCAAACCATCATCCACCTTTATCGCCCGCATTCCAATATCAAAACCAAGCTCCGGAAGTTTTTCCCGCAGCTCTTGGGTTGGGATTTTTAGTTGTCGAGCGAGCTCGGTGATGTTCATGCTGATCTATTGTAAAGTTTATCTATTTAAAATTATTTAACTCGTGGCAAATCGTTGTAACTTAATAGTAATACGGTGGTAATACGGTTGTAACTCTCGCGTAATACAATTGTTATTTTTGAATGAATTACCATTGTATTACAACTGTATTACGCGAGGTTGAGCGAAGCGAAATCGAGCTGTTTACAATTGAGTTGCTGCGACTACTCATCTTACATCAACCTTATAATTAAGTCAATTCTAAATTAATTTTACCAATCTGATCCAATGCTCCATCCCCAAATCCTGCGCTCTGATTTTCTTGTCCAGTCCGGCTTTCTCTAACATCTGCTCAATCTTATCATTACTAACCTTCAGGCCAGTGGCTAAATTATTTTTAAGCATTTTCCTTCTGCTGGAAAAACCAATCCGCACAATTTGAAAAAACCTTTTCTCGTCAAAGTCTTTGCCAACCAAATTATCCCTATGTTTCCCTATTTTTCCAATCTTCACGATTGCGGCATCCACTTCGGGCTTGGGCCAGAATGATGTTCGAGGCACTATCTTGGTTAATACGGGCTGCGCATAAAATTGGACTGACACCGAAAGCAAGCTCATTTCGCCGGCTTTAGCGCATATCCGCTCGGCCACTTCTTTTTGAACCACAAGCACCAGCTGTTTTGGGCGCGGAGACTGCGTCAATCGCTGGCGTATAAAGTGAGATGTTATGTTATATGGAAGATTAGATACTATTTTATACTCCAAATCCTTAATTTCCAGATCAAACAAATCCATTCGCAAAATATCATCTTTTACTATCTTGACATTATGCCTCTCCGCAAACGCCTGGTTTAAAATCGAAACAAATTTTTTATCTATCTCTACGGCTAGAACCTTACCCGCATTTTTAGCAAGTTCTTTGGTAATCGCCCCAAAACCCGGACCAACTTCCAGCACAACATCTTCTGGCTGTAAGTCAGCCGCCTTAATAATGGTCTGAACCGCATCATTATCAATTAAAAAATTCTGGCCGTGTTGGCGGGAAGGTTTAATGTGGTGTTTTTTACAAAGACTCCGGACTATGTTAGTATCTGCTAAATTCACGAAGGGGAAGGAAATTAGCGAATTAGAACTAAATTACAAGTTAATAGAGTTAATATAATTGTTAATAAAGCTAATAACTTGTTGTCGGGTCTATTAACCCTATTAACTTTATTAACAATTTATTAACTACGGCTACTTTAAGATGATAAGTGAACCACACTCAGTGTGATAAAAATGAAAATATAATGAATAACAAAATTCAAAATCACCGGTACTTTAACTTAACCGGGCCACTACGCAAAACCTCAACCACACTATTTTTAATTCTAATAATTGTAGATGGCTTGACCTGGGCCAGTCTGCCGGCATCTAAAATTAAATCCGGTTTTTCTTGGCTTGTTTCTAACTGTTGGATTACATCTTCTGCGCAATAGCATTCGCTTTTACCAGAAATATTAGCAGAAGTAGAAACAATCGGATTGTTTACACCTCGAGAAAGGCCTCGCGCGATTTTATTACTGCTGACTCTAATGGCAATGTCATCATAATTTTTTAAAAAGCCATATCCCGACTTCTTGGCTCTCTCGCGCATAGCCCTTTTAACTTTTAAAATTAAAGTAACCGGACCGGGCCAGAACCGTTTTGCAAAATCCAAGGCTTTTTGATTAAAGCTAACCATCTTTTTCGCCGTTGAAAGGCTGGCTGCAATCACTGGCAATAAAAAACTCGCCCGGCGATGTTTAATTTTATAAATCCGCTTTACCGCTTTTTCCGATAAAAAATCCCCTCCCAAAGCATAACAGGTTTCTGTTGGATAAACAATAACCCCGCCGGCTTTTAAAATCTTGACGGCTTTATCAAGTTCTTTGGAAGTGAATTTTTTTTGATTGATTTTTTGGATTTGCATATTTGAAAAATAAGGAAATAAAGAAATAAGAAAAAGAGGAACGAATCATTACCTTTATTTCTCTATTCCTTTATTTCTTAGTTTCTTTTCCATTTTAAACCACAATGTTCAATAACTTACCTCTGACAAAGATGACTTTCCGAACTTCTTTATCGTTTGTCCATTTTTGAATCTTTGGACTTCTTTTGGCGACTTTAACTGCTTCTACTTCATTAATATCAGCCGCTACTTTTATTTTATCCCGCACTTTGCCATTGACCTGAATAACCAGTTCAATCTCTTCTTCTTTAATTAGTTTTGCATCATATTTTGGCCAAGGCTGTTTAAAGATACTTTCTTTGTTGCCCAGGCCTTCCCATAATTCTTCACTTATGTGGGGTGCAAATAGTGAGAGTAGAATAATTAATAATTGATAATTGACCACTCGGCCGCGGATTCGACTTGAGCTCACCGAAAGTTGAGCTCGTGGCCGAACGGTAATTGATAATTTCTCCTGCTTAAGAAACTCATTTGTCAAAATCATGAGAGCAGAAACAGCAGTATTAAATCTAAAATTTTCAATGTCTTCTGTAACTTTTTTGATGGTCTTGTGAACCAATCTTGTTAATTCATCATTTTTAACTTTTGACTCGACTTTAGATTTTTGACTCGACTTTAGATTTTTGACTTTTGACTTTAGACTTGTCTGGCTTTTAACTTTAGATTGCAACCCCCATACTTTATCTAAGAAACGTTTAACCCCAATCATATTCTCCGTGCTCCAGGGAATCGCTTCGCCAAACGGTCCCATAAACATTTCGTACAAGCGCAAAGTATCAGCCCCGTATTTTTTAATTAGTTCATCAGGGTTTGTAACATTGCCCCGAGACTTAGACATTTTTTGGCTGTCTTCGGCCAAAACCATACCATGAGAGCGGCGAGCCGCGTAGGGTTCGCTGGTTGGCACAACGCCAATATCATACAAAAATTTATTCCAAAAACGAGAATATAAAAGATGAAGAGTTGTATGCTCCATGCCGCCATTATATAAATCAACCGGCATCCAGTGTTTTAATTTTTTCGGGTCGGCTAAGGCTTTGCTGTTGTTGGGATCAATATAGCGCAAGAAATACCAGGAAGAGCCGGCCCAATTAGGCATCGTATCAGTCTCCCGCTTGGCTGGCCCGCCGCATTTGGGGCATTTGGTATTGACCCAGTCAGCCATCGCCGCCAATGGCGACTCGCCAGTGTCAGTGGGCTCGTAGTTCTTAACTTCCGGCAACTCAACCGGTAAATCTTTTTCCGGCACTGGAACTTCACCGCCGTTAGGTGCTGAGCTTGCCGAAGCACATTTTTTACAATGAATAATCGGAATGGGTTCGCCCCAATAATGCTGGCGCGAAAATACCCAATCGCGGAGTTTATAATTGACAGCCTTTTTGCCTGCGCCTTCTTTCTCTATCCACTTAGTAATTTCAGTGATGCATTTTTTAACTGACATACTATTAAATTGATCTGAATTTATCATTACGCCCTCCTTAACGTCGGTATTGCAAACCAAATCATGATAGAAGCCACAATTCCAAAGCATCCGAGTTAAATTGTAACAATCTTTAACTCCATCATAAAACTTTTTGCATTTTTTTAACGCCCCTTCTTCATCTTTTATATCTTTCACTTCTATAACTTCACCATCACCAAATATGAAAATGTATCTAGAACCAATAATTTCACACCAATAATCCTTTTTTAAATTTTTCTTAACGATCTCAATATACTTATCTATATTCTTGGAACTCAAGTTTACATAATAGCCATCCTTTTTATCTTTGTGATAATCAAACTTTTTAAGTTGATCTTTAATATCATTTTCAAATGAGCCTTCCATGAAATAACTTTTCATTTTGTCTTTTGGCAGGATGACATTTATAATGGGTAACTTGAACTTTAAGGCAAACTCAAAATCCCTTTCATCATGCGCCGGGACCGCCATAATCGCGCCAGTGCCATAACCCGTCAAAACATAATCAGCCACCCAAATTGGAATCTCTTTATTGTTGGCTGGATTAATGGCTTTGACGCCTTTGAGCTCTACGCCAGTTTTTTCTTTGGCTAAGTCGGTGCGCTCTAAGTCTGATTTCCTTTTTGAAATTTCAATATATTTTTCAACTTCTTTCCAATTGGTGATTTGGGGTTTTCCGCCCAAGGCGGATAGTTTTTGGATAAGCTCATGTTCGGGCGCGAGAACCATAAAGGTCGCGCCAAATAATGTGTCGGGGCGGGTGGTGAAGACTTCTATCTGAAATCCTGAATCTGAAATCTTGAATTTTACACTTGCTCCCTCGCTTCTCCCAATCCAATTCACTTGTTGAGTTTTGATCTTATCCAAATAATCCACTGTATCTAAATCTTTTATCAACCTTTCCGCGTATTTGGTAATAGCGAGCATCCATTGTTTTATTTGCCGTTTCTCGGTTTGGGCGCCGCAACGTTCACATTTGCCGTTGATCACTTCTTCATTGGCCAGACCAATTTTGCACGATGGGCACCAGTTAATGGGCATTTCCCGGCGATAAGCCAAGCCTTTTTTATAAAGCTGCAAAAATATCCATTGAGTCCACTTGTAGTAATTTGGATCCGTAGTGTTAATCTCCCTGGACCAATCAAAGGAGAGACCAACAGATTTAATCTGTTTTTTGAAAATAGTAATATTTTCCTTGGTAATTTCAGCTGGCTGACGTTTCATTTTGATAGCATAGTTTTCTGTCGGCAAACCAAAAGCATCCCAACCCATAGGGAACAAAACATTAAAACCCGACATTCGCTTGTAACGCGCCACTGCATCCAAAGCGCTGTAGCTCCGCAAATGGCCAACATGCAACCCAGCGCCAGAAGGATAAGGAAACTCTACCAAAACATAAAATTTCGGCTTTTTAGTTAAGTCTTTGGCTTGATATAAATCCTGCTTCTCCCACCTCTTTTGCCACTTTTGTTCAATTTGCTGATGATCATAATCATCCATATTTTTATTGAATTTATTTGTTTATTAATTTATTAACTATTTATTAACTTCTATTAACCCTCATGGCCAAAATGTAAAACTATAAAAAACCACAACTATATTCCCATGTTCTGCCCCTATCTTACCACATTTCACCCATCTTGACAACCTCTCTTGATATGCTATCATCATAATAGCTAGGGAATTTTAAGCTTTAATTAAGGTCTTTATCTTACCCCGCAAACCAGTAAAAAATTATCATCACCATCAAAAAATTCTCGTGAAGATCACCCTTTTCTTGATTCGGCTTCTGATAAGAAGCGCCAGGGTTCTTAAGGGCGGGGGTGGAATTCTTTTTTTAATTTTGGGCAAATCCCTTGGGTTAATTAAAATTCTTTTTAATAAAACTCTGTTTGTTTGGAGCTATAAAACTTACAAAATAATTCAAAAAAAAATTGGTTCTCCGGAAAAACCTCTTGCTGTTCCAGGGAAACATCCGCTCGCCAAACTAATGGCCAGAAAAGAATTGGTTCATATAACTGTCATCATTCTTGCTCTGCTCGTGGCCACCAATAATCTCTGGGCCCAGGAAAAAATTGATATTGAAGGAGGAGCGGCCAGTAGTGTCATTTTTGACTTACTCTCTACTAGCGATGGGGAGGTAATCATTGAGGAGGGCGCGCCCACCACGGTCAATACCCCAGCCGCCTACCTGCCCCAAAGCAGTGCGGTAAGCGCCCTGCCCCAAATGGAGCCCCAGACCAAAGAATCCCAAGAAGCAGAAGCCAGCCGTCCGCTCGCCACCAGCGAGGGCACGGGTGCTTTGATGCAACCTGCGATTACGGCAACAGTGGAAACCCCGCGCAAACGAACAGAAATTATTGCCTATGTTGTGCAGGAAGGAGATACTATTAGCGGAATTGCCAAAAAATTTGGCATCAGCGTTAACACAATACTTTGGGAAAACGGGCTTTCGGCCTATTCCTTAATCAGGCCTGGTCAAGAGATTTCTGTCTTACCAGTCTCTGGACTCACCCACGAAGTTAAGCGCAATGAAACTTTAGGGGCAATCGCTAAAAAATATCAAGCAAATGAAGAAGATGTTATTAATGAAAATAAGTTAGCTGATGCCTCCCAGATTAAAGCGGGGCAAATCTTGATTGTGCCTAACGGTAAAATGCCGCCCCCGCCCCAGCCAACTTACAGCTATACCCAGAAAAATACCTTGCTTTCAAAAATTTTTTCCTCCCCGCCGGACAGCCCGATAACCGATCCCATGGCCGGCCAAGGCCACCGGTTCCCCTGGGGGCAATGCACTTGGTATGTGGCCCAAAAGCGCTATGTGCCTTGGAGAGGCGATGCTAAAAATTGGATAGCTAATGCTCGCAATATGGGTTATAAAATTGGCAGTACCCCGGTACTTGGAGCAATAATTGCCACTAAAGAAAACTGGTATTGGGGCCATGTTGGTTATGTAGAAGCGGTTGGTCCGGGTACTGTAACTTTTTCCGAAATGAATTACAAGGGCGTTGGCGTGTACAGTAAACGGACTTTGAGCCAAAATGATTCTAAGATTATCGGATATATTTATTAGTCACTTGCAACTGGTCGCTGGCCACTAGGGAAAATATTACCACGCTTTAGCGTGTAATTAAAAAAATCCACTTTCCGTGGATTTTTTAAATTGTTTATAAATATGACTCTGGCTATAAACAGTCAGATATTATTTGTCAAAACTATTCTTCTTGCACTCAACGCAAACAGTGGCGGCTGGAAAAATTTTCAACCGCTTTTCATTAATCTTCTTGCCGCATTGCTCGCAAATCCCGTACTTACCCTGCTTCAACCGTTCTAAAGCTCTTTCTACGGCTTTCAAGCCCTTTTCTATGTTACCTTCCAAGGAAACCTTGTCGCTTAAAGTTCTAACTTCAAGAGCGTTCTCATCATCCTTGCTGCCAAAATCAGTAAATCTAATCCTTAGGCGACGTTTACCTCTTTGGGCCAATTTATTGATTTCTTGGTCTAAACGCTCTTTTTCTTCAAGAAGTTGCTTTTTTATTGTATTGAGAAATTTTTTAGCCATATATTTATGACACTATAAATAATCAAAAGAGGGCGCTAGAACGCCCCCTAATATGTTTACACAGTTAGTATTGAGGCTCTAGCGCCCTGTAAGGTCGAATTTTCCTTTTGCATTCCTCTTTAGAAAAGAAGAATCGCAAAAACTTTGAAAGTTCAACCTTCTTGGCGCTTTTTCGTCTTGCCTTGAGAAAAAGCTGCTTTTTTGCCATCCTTGTTGGTATAACTCCTATTTTTCTCTTTGTGGAAAGAAATTGTACCTTTTTGTTTTTTGTTTTTGCAAGCCCCCGAGCGAGTCGAGGGGTTATTTTGTGGGTCCTGGGCAAGGGTCAGGCCCGATACGGAGTAGCAAATAAGCCTGCTTTAATAAAGCAGAAAAAATGTTTCTCTAGAAACTAATTCCAGAGAAGCATTTTCTCTGCTTCTCTTTTTTTAAGGTACATGTTTTCTTTCCTATTTTAATTATATCATGCCCGAGATAGCTTGTCAAGCCTCTCCTGTGGAAAACTGTATTTTACACTAACTTTAGCTAAAAACATGATAATTAATAATTGATAATTAATAATTAGATAAAGTAAGTTATATTTTTTTAACTCAACTTATAAACATTTTATCCACACTAAACTCAATACACGCAAATCTTTTGATTTGTACCTAATATCTGTCTCACACCATATTCTTTTTTAACTTCAGCACCTAAATTAATATATAAAAAATCAGATGATTGGATTTTTAAGTCCGGTTGATTAAAACAGTCGTTTATTAGGGCTAAAAAATCCCAATATTTTTGATCCTGTTCAATTTTCTGTTTCAGGAAATTTAAAGAATTACTAAAAACAATCTTATCTTCAAAAAAACCATAAGCAAATTCAAAGTTGATTTGTTCTGATTTTAAATATTTTAACTTAAAATTAGCCAAATTTTCAGTTTCAAAATGAAAAATCAAAGGATTAGCCACTATTTCGACTATTTCTGTGTTATCCGGAAGAAAAGTTTTTTGCTCCTGGGGCAGCTGAAAAGCCATAATTTTCTTAGCAATCTCTTCTATTTTCTTGATTTCAGAAGAATTTTCGCTAAGATTGGAGGAGTTTCTTAATACCAAAAGGTAGTCTTGGGTCTTAAAATCAAAAGATTTTCCTGCTGACCTGCTGATAATCAGGCCTTGGGTACTGATCAGGGCTAAGATATCTTGGAAAAAATCAAAATTATACAACTTTTCCCATTGGATTCTAAAAGTATCAAAGTTAGGCTGGGTTTTAAAACCCAGCCCAACTAAATTATTTGAAAATAACGCCAAATCAGTATCTGGAGTAATGAATCTTAACCAAGAATCCAAATCAAGCTCATTTTTATCTGCTTTGGGCAACCCATGGCGAATCAAAGGGGTATCAATTGTAAAAACTACCTTTGCTGGGTCTGCTTGGGCTTCTAAACCCTTGATCTCGCCAAATATGCCTGCAAATTGGCCTAAAAAGCTATTTTCTGCCAAAGGATTAAAATAAAGCTTTAAAAATGATTTATCAAAAAAATCTTTTAAAAAACCATTGGGAAATACGAAGTCAATTCGCGGATCCATAATTTCTTCAAGAGCCTTATTATTGGAGGAAAGGATTAAATAACCATTATGAGTGGCCTGATACAGCTTATTTTCCACTAATTTTGGCCCTGATTCACTTATACCCCCCAAGCTCTCCAAATTTTTATTTGTTTTTCCCAAAATCACTATTTCTGGCTCATTATCAACATCTATACCCACAATGGAAATCTCCTCCTCAAATAAAGATAAAGTTTTACTTAGTCCTTGATTATCCCCTGCTAATCTTTTGTCTATCTCGTTAAAAAACCAACTAAACAAATTTTTTCGGGCTAAATCAGTATTAATCCATCCTTGAAATCCTTTACCTGCCCGAGTTTTGGCGCTAAAATCCAAATTGGCGTAAAAAAGTACTTGTTTAGGAATTTTAGCTTCTGCTGGCTCTTCTTGCTGGTATTGCAATAATATCTTAACCCCAAAAAACCCCAAACCTACAATGATTATTAACCCCAAACATAAAAACAGCCAAAAAGCAGTTTTGTTTGATTTTTTTGGCTGTTTTGTTGTTATTTTTTCTTGTATCTCTGTAAAATTTGAGCGAAAAGTATCAGGGTTCATTTTCTTGTTCTAATATCTTCAAAATTTCTTTCTTCAAAATAGGTAAATCTTCTTCCACTGTTTCCCATACCCTTTCCAAATTAATCTCAAAATACTCATGAATAAGGATATTTCTCATCCCGACAATGTCTTTCCATGGAATCTGGTGATATTTCTTTCTAAATTCTTGAGGAATATTATTTACTGCTTCACCGATAACTTCTATCCTTTTCATCACAGAATCTTGAGCTTTATCGTCTCGTAAAAAGTCTTTTTTGGCCATTCTATTAGTATATTTCTCAATTTTTTCAATACTTTCCTTGATATCCTCAATAAATATTTTTACTTCTTTTTTCATAATATTGCGATTTGTTCTTTTAAAATCCTATCTTTCAAAAGAGGATGGATTGTGGAATATTCAACAAGATCAACTTCACTGCCTAATCCTTCTTCTAGATCTATTTTTAACCTAGATAAACCTAATAAACTCATCTTTGGTGGTGCTTTGATTAAAAAATCAATATCACTGGATTTCTTGTTATCGCCCCGGGCATAGGAACCAAAAACAGCGGCCTTGGTTATACCTTGGCGCTTGAAGATGGGGAGGGCTTTAGTTTTGATAAATTTGATGGTCATGGTTTTATTTTAGGGGATTTTAATGTTTCTTGCAAGTTTTAAGTGATAATTGATAATTGATAA
>JAHIMF010000057.1 GCA_018896645.1 Patescibacteria group bacterium
CCGGAAACCGCGGCTTGAACTTGAGGAATGTTGGAATCTTGAGGAATACTGGAAAATACAAAAGAAGTAAGTAAAAGAGCTGCTAATAATACGGAAACCTTTTTAGATGCATTCATTGTTTTATTATCATAAACTATATCCAATAATGATTGTGTCCATTATACCGCTTTATTAAAAATGAAGGAAATGGGTTATGCACAATATAATGATTATTGATTATTTTTTGGTTATTGTTTCTTGTATCCTTGATTATTTAATTATCGTTTTATAATTTTTCGTCGGATCAATTTTCATTGTCCTCGCTCCGGCCCGATAAAGCTGGCCGATTTCATCCGCCGACAAAGCGCGGTTATAGACGCGCGCTTCGTCAATGAGGCCGTCGAAAGACCATGCAGTTCCAACACCACCAATGTATGCGGAGGTATCCGCAGCATTGATACTTCCACTTATATTATAAGATGATTTAAGATTGCTATCTATATATATTTTTATCTGATTAAGTGCTAAACTACTATCCCAAACTCCAATCATATGATACCAGATGCCAGTGTTTGCAACAGGAGTGTTTTGAGCGGCATACCATGTGCCCCCAATTTTAACAAAAAATTCAAAATGTTTTCCTTCAGTAACATCTTCTAATCTCAGCATATACTCATCACTCTTCCCCGCTACAAACCCAAGCTCTCCAAAACCATTGATATATATCCATGCTGAAACAGTAAGTGATGTAAGCCCGCCTCCGCTTAAAACTTTCCCTGCATCCATATAATCATCCACCCCGTCAAACTGCAATGCTTGGCCGGAAATACCGGCCACTTTTTTAACGCCATTTATCAGCCAGCCGGTATTGCCGTTGCCCGACAAATCCGTAGCCGAAGTCGTGCCCATATCCGCGCCGTTAAAACTCCAATAACCGACTAAGCCGTTCGTTAATAAACTCGTCTGCGGAGAATTTATTTGCGTGGCGCTGAAAGTTTCGTCCGCGCCAATATCCCACGCCCCCCTGTATCCTCTCGCGTCTCCGTCTATGTCATCGCTGAAGTCAGCCGACAAATCCGTCCCCGCGTTTCTCGCCGATGAATCATTGCCCGCCAAATGAAAATCATCGTTGGCTTCGTCCGCGAACGCCACATTGGTGGAGTTTTTGGAATTGGCGCCTGGTGCGTCGCCGGCCAAGTCGGAGATGTTGTAGTTGGAAGCGGCGTTAAATGAACCTCCACTTGAATAAAAACCATCGACGCAATTTTGAGCAATGTTATTCTTCACGGTTTTATAATTTACAGTGGTGGCGGCTGAAATGCCTATTGCACAATTAAAAACAGCATTATTGTAAATGTATACAAAAGTATTAGCCCATGAATAAATTCCGATTGAATTAGCAAGATTAAAATCATAAATTATATTATTATAAATTTTTGCGTCACCTCTCGTGTTTATCCCTGCCGCATACACAAAAGTTCCGCTTAAATTGCTTTTAATTATATTATGCGATATTTGGCTAAGATTACCGTCGGGAAAATTAACATATATGCCGGAAGAATTACTAGTTCCATCCCCTACCTTTGTCTCAAGAATTTGCAAACCTTCAACGCGTGTATACATTTCATTAATGTATAGAACGACATAATTGGCAGAAACCAACCTATACTTCCCCTCATCCCACTTCCCATTATGCCTCGCGCTCGCGGTAGTATAAACTTTAATATAATTCGTTGCCGAAGTTGTCCATCCAGCTATAGCTACGGCTGTGGTGTCGGCCGATGCCCACGCTCCGTCTATTTGGGCTATGGCAATGGCGGAGTCGCCCAAGCCGGCGCTGGAAACCGTCCACATATTGGCGGTTGAGCTGGCTTTCCGCCACTGGTCGCCGTCTTGAAGCACTTTGTAGTTGCCGCTAAAGCTGTTAACTAAAATCTGCGTTGTGGTGGTGGCGGTGGTTGAAGCGGTAATATCTTGATAAACTCCGCCCCTGAACAATTCTAAAACCGTTCCGGTCGGCAGTCCGCCCGCGCCTGTTCCGGAATAAACAACAGTGGTGCTTGCAGTCAAATCGCTCTGCACCGCCGCCTCCCAAGTTGACAGCATAGAATAGTCCCCGCCGGTGGCGCGGATGGTTGAGACGAATTCAGTGGCAGCGGAAACGTTTTGAACAGCAAAAAAACAAGATATAATCGCGAGCGATAAAATTGTAAATTTGAGATATTTCATTTTTTTTCTATAATATTTTTATTTAATTTCTGTCCAGCTTCAGTTTCCCGCAGAATCTCTGGGTCAATATAATATTCTCTTCTCGCTTCCATTTTCATAATCGGCTGTCCGGCTTCGTCATTTTCGCCAGTCGGGCGCTCTTTCGGCTTTAATAATTCTTCAGCCTGCGACGGCGTCAAATCCATTCGCACAATCCAAAAATTTTGAATTTCGCCCGAACTCCATTGGTGACCCAACGGCTTTATTGCCACAATGTCTCCACCTTGATAAGCTCCCTCGCCTACGCCAGTCTGGACTTTCTTGATAAGCAATTCGTATGTCTGGATTTTTTCTCCGCTGATAATTGAACCAATAATGGCCGCTATTCTGTCGCGTATGAAAAAGGGCAAATCCGCGAAATTTATTCTTTCGCCAAAAGTGTAGCTCGCGGTGGCTACAACCACAAGCAAAACAACCGCGAACAGAATTCCTACTTTCATTATTTCTTTTTTTGACTTGAACGTCATAAATACTTAATTAAAAATGTAAATATCAAAAATCAAAATGACACTTAATAAATCGTCTCCACCTTTATTTTCGGATACTCTCCCCAATCGCCTTTTTTCAAAATGCCTTTTTTTGAACCAAAATACTGGACAACGGAAGTGGCGTTGGCTGTGCCGAGCTGAATGGCATGTTCAATATTGCCATTGCTTTGAATATATCCGCACACAAAACCCGAACCAAAAGCGTCGCCGGCTCCGGTTCTTTCCACAACCGGAGAATCTGGGATGCCAGCTATGTAATGGTTTTTGCCGTCTGAAACTTCAACCCCCCTGGGCCCTTTTGACATCACCACGATTCCCTTCACTATTTTATCAAGCTTGGCAAAAATTTCCGGCTCATTTTCTTCCTTATACTCCATGCCCGCGATAAGCGCGGACTCGTCTTCGTTCGCGAGAAAAATATCAACTTGAGCAAGATATGGCTGAAGTTTTTCTCCCAAATTTATCATCCGCTTGCCCGGATTAAACGCCGTTTTAATTCCATTTTTCTTCGCCCAATCCAAAATATCTTCAAGCAATTTTATGTTGCCGGCAAGAGAATCAATATAAATCCAATCGCTTTTTAAATTTTCAAAATCAATTTCCTTTTCGCTCAAATAATCATTTGCCCCGCGATATTCCAAAATAGTGCGCTCGCCGTCCATCGCGACCAAAATCGTGGAATAGGCGGTATTGCGCTCTTTGTCTTTTTGGAACAAATCGCCAACTCCTTCGTTTTTTAGTTCTTCAATAATTTCATGGCCAACTTCATCATCCCCGATCCTGCCTATGCATCCTACATTAAACCCCTGGCGCGCGAAAGTTACGGCCGCATTGGCGCCTCCGCCTCCGCTGGCAAAAACAACTTCTGGCACTTCAAACTTGGCGCCGAGCGCGAAACAGCCGGCCCGGCCAGTCCTGAACGCGTCATCCTGCACAATCTTAAAATCCCCGCTTTTCAAAAAAACATCGCGCGTCACCGAACCGATTGTGATAATGTCGTACATGCAATAAAATTTATTTTCTAGCGATAGCTCGTTTCGCCGCTTCTATTATATATTTCGCGGTCAATCCGAATTTTTCCAGCAATTCTTCCGGCTCGCCTGATTCGCCGAATCTGTCTTTTACTCCGACCATCTCAACCGGAACCGGCTCTTTTTGCGCCAA
>JAHIMF010000058.1 GCA_018896645.1 Patescibacteria group bacterium
AAGACCATCTTATGAAATAAGCGCTGAAAAAATCAAAGAAAACTATTTTTATATCCCACAAGTGAAAGAAAATCATATTCAATTACATAACCGCAGATATATTGGAAATAAACACAAACTAATTGAATGGATTTTTTCTATCATAAACAAAGAATGTAGTGGAAATTCTTTTGCGGATATTTTTGCGGGGACAGGTGTTGTCTCCGCCGTGGCGACAAAACATTTTGAAAAAGTATTATTAAATGATTTTTTACATTCTAATCACGTAATATATCGTGCCTTTTTCGGAAACGAAGCATGGGACAAGAATAAGGTAGATAATATTATCAAAAGTTATAATAATATTTATGGCGGTGACTTAGAAGATAATTATTTTTCTAAAAACTTTGGCGGTAAATTTTTCAGCAATAATTCAGCTAAAATTATCGGTTTTATCAGAGAAAACATAGAAGAAAACAAAAACAACTTAACAGAACGGGAATATTACATGTTAATTACTTCATTACTTTATACCGCTGATAAAATCGCTAACACGGTTGGGCATTTTGATGCTTATTTCAAAAAAGAATTCGTAAACGACAGCTTTTTTATGAAACCAATCGATCCAATAGACACGCAGGAAATATCAATTTTTCAAGAAGATACTAATGATTTGGCTAAAAAAATAAAAGCGGACGTGGTTTATATCGATCCACCCTATAATTCCAGACAATACAGCAGGTTTTATCATGTACTTGAAACATTAACTAAATGGGATAAGCCAAAACTGCATGGAGTTGCACTAAAGCCAGATCCCGAAAATATGAGCGATTACTGCCGAGTTAATGCCAAAGAAAAATTTGCAGAACTTGTGAGAGATATTGATGCTCAATTATGTTATATTTAAAATAATTATGTCTATACAAATTTTATCAAATCTAAATTACCCTATCGGCAATATTATCAATCAGGAATTGCAGAATGCGCAATCTGCAAGAATTGCGATTGCTTTTCTAAAATACTCAGGCATAAAAGTAATAGAGAAGTCGCTAAATCAATGTTTAGATAATAATGGAAGTGTTGAAATTATCGCGGGACTGGATTTTAAAACAACTGACCCGCAGTCAATGCATTATTTGATTCAACTCCAAAAATCAAAGCCTAACTTAAAGTTTTATTGCTATGGTGATAAAGATGTTAATAAAAACAATGTAGTATTTCATCCAAAAATTTATTTGTTTGAAAGTAAAAAAGAAACGACTGGTATTGTTGGCAGTACAAATCTAACGGCGGGAGGATTGATGACGAATTTTGAAGCAAACGTAATTTTTAAGGAAAACAAACCGCTTTATTTTTCACAAATTGAAGCAATTTATAATTCAGTAAAATTTACTGACTCTGTATTTTCTCCTGACGAAGAATACCTAAGTGGATATTCTGAAGTCTATAAAGCTTTTCTACAAAATGAGCAAAACGCGAATCAAGACAAAAGTGTTCAAGATGTTATTAAAAATATACAACAACGAGAACAGTTTTTGCCAGGTCCCGTTCCGTCAATTAAAGGCTTGATAATCCAGATTATTAAGGAACAGCATATTAAGGGTATAGAATTTGTACCGCTTCAAACAATCTATGAGGAAGTTGAGAGATTAGTAGTTGAAAAAAATCTAGTATACAAAATGGATACGTTTAGAAATTCTATCCGTGGTGAACTTAATACCCACGAGGATAACAGCAATCACCCAAGCAATATACATCTGTTTGTTCGCTCAAAAGACGAAAAAGGATATTATTCTTTAACTGATAATGGGAAAAATTATCAGGGTAGATAAACTAATAACCTATAAAAAATATGACGAAAAAATACTATCACGCACTATTTGATAATCAAAATAACCGAATTACTTCAATCGGTATCAATAAAACATCAAAAAATACCATCAAAGGTCATCTAATAGATTTTTTATTACTCGGCAATTTTTCAGAAGAAGGTGAAGATTCAGTAAAAAATAACACTTTGTCTGAATTGCTAAATTATTATGAATTTAAATTGTTAAAATCAAATAGTCCTTTTAAAACATAGATAAATTAAAAAGTATTTTCCGACAATCCACAAAGCCACAAAGAAGCAGGATTTGAAAAAGGTTGGGCATCCAGATTTGACACTTGGTTTAAAATTGCCAAAGAGCTTGGTTTTGTTTGGTATTGGCCAAATGAAAAAATAAAATTTTCCGAAAGCGGAAAGATGTTACTGGATAAAGAAAAACCAGAAAACGAATTAATGGTTTTTGCCAACGCCTTTGCAAAATACCAAAGACACAACCCTTTTCGCAGAGTTTTGAATAAAAATGTCCCATTGATTTTACTAATACAAACAATAAAACTTTTGAATAATGACCCTGAATACAAAGGAGCTGGCATTTCCAGATTAGAAATACCTTTATTGCTATGTTGGCAAAACGATGATGCCAAAAGTTTATATCGAGAAATAAAGAAATTGCGCAAAAAATACGGCTATTCGCCAAGCAACGAAGTGATTTTAGAGCTTTGTTATGGATTACTGAATGAAACAAAAAGAGACGATAACTCCATTTTAGGAGATTACCCCGATGATTTTATTCGTAAAATGCGCTTAACTGGTCTACTTTCTCTGCGTGGAGGTGGTCGTTTTATAGATATAAACACAAAAGAAACAGCAACCGTTGATTATATTTTAAAAAAATATGTTTCTTATAAAAAATTTAAAACTGAAAAAGATTTTTTTGAGTATATCGGTAAAGTTGATCATGACTTAATCACAACACTTTCTGTATTCAAAGCCCCAACAAAAACCACAAAGGCAGAATTAGAGAAATGGGTTAATCATTACGCTTGGGAATCAATTAAAAGTGAACTTCTTAATTTGGCACAGAAAAAATCTTCCAGTGATGATATTTTGAAAATTATTGAACAGCCATTACGCTTAGAATTTCTAACTTCCTTGGCCATTCTTAAAAGATTGCCAAATGTTATTGTAAAACCAAACTTTGTATCCGACGACGAAGGATTACCAACAAGCTTCGCTTCTGGTGGAAGCCCCGACATTGAATGCATAGAAGATAAGGATACGGTTTTAGTCGAAGTAACATTGCTAACCGGAACGCAACAGCATATCAGGGAATCATTTTCGGTACATCGACACCTTGAGGAATATGTAAAAAATGGAACAAAATCTTATTCTGTATTCATTTCGCCAAAATCATTTATTGATACCGAACGCTATTTTAATTTCATCAAAAAAGATGGTTTGGAAGTTAGAATTTCTGATATTGATAAATTTGTTAGTAACCTTGAGATTAAGCAAACATTAAACGAGGCAACTTTATAAATAAGATATGCAATTAAAATTTTTGACAATTAAAAATTTTCGTGGCATCGATGCACTCGATCGTTTAGAGATTTCTAACTTAAATACTTTTGTTGGCAAAAATGATTCTGGTAAATCAGCAATTCTTAGAGCTTTAGCTTGTTTTTTTGATGTCAGAAAATTTGATATTAAAGATGTTTTTAAGGGGAAACCGGAGGAAGAAACAACTACTATTGAATTATCTTTTTTGCCATCTGTTGAAATTGATGATTTAGCGTTGGATAACACCAAGCTAATCACCATAAAAAAGGAGTTTGTTGTCGTTAATGGCAAGGCAAAACCATCTGAATATTATCTTTGCAATGATTTTATTGATGAAAAATACCAAGATCTCTGGAATAAAAAAGAGCAAGATTTAAATCAAATTGTTTCTGACTTAGGCGAAGAACCAAACAAATCAGGCAGAGGCAAGAAGAATATATCAAGGATCGAACAAATAAAAACGGTGCTTTCTGACAAAGAACGAAAAGAAACTTATCATGAGTTAGGCGATTTTTTGAAAAATATCGAAAAAGCATATGAAATTGCCTTGCCTGAATATTCTCTTTTTGATGCCGAACAAGATTTAAATATAGAAGCAACAAATTTTCAATCACAATTTAAACCGATCATATCTGCTTACTTTGAGACTACAAAAGACAAGACCTCAGAAATAGAAAAAGGATTAAAGGCTGATTTAGCTACTGAATTTGAAGAAATCAGGAAATACATGACAAAAAATGTCTCGGGTCTAAAAAAACTTAATCCCTCGACAGAATTTGATTGGTCAAAATCTCTTAAAAAATTTGACTTAAATTTAGAATTTGAAGGACAAAATTTTGATGTTCCAATTTCACATAAAGGAACGGGATTTAAAAGATTACTCATGGTCGCATATTTTGAATATTTGGCGAGCAAGAAAAGTTTTAAAAATCAAATTTTTGCCATTGAAGAACCGGAAACTTATTTACATCCATCCGCACAGCAGGATTTACTAAACTCAATTATTAGAATATCAGAAGATTCTCAATTTTTCTTAACGACGCACTCGCCAGTTTTTGCTGGGGCAACTGACGGTAAAAATTCAATTTTAGTAACAAAGGATGAGTATGGCATTTCTCATTACTCCAGAGAAGATCAAAATATAATAGAGCAAATTATAAATGAATTGGGTATAAGACCTGATTATAATTTGCTAAGGGAAATAAAGTATCTAATTTTTGTTGAAGGTAAGGGCGATATTCATTTTTTAAATTCATATGCAAAAACAGTTCTTAATAAAGAGCTAGAAAACGATAAAATACTTTGTGTTATCGGTGGTGGTGGATCACTAAAAAATTATGCTGATTTAGATTTATTTAAAAAATTAAAAGGAAATAATTTTTATTCTGTAATGGTTGACGGGGACGACAAAACAAACGGTAAAGAAAAGTGGTGTGAAAGAATAAAGGCAAAATGCGAAAGTGATAATGCTAATTTTAAAAAATTATCAAAGAGAGAAATCGAGAATTTTTGTCATCCACAGGCCATCTGTAGAAAATGTCCAGATTTAAATGCTGATAATATTGCAATCAACGATGATACTGATGTCCCAAAACATCTGAAAGAACTGGGATTGATTAGAAATTTTAAGAATGATTTGAATGTTGAAGTTTTTAGTGAAATGACAAAAAATGAATGGGAAGAAACAGATAAGTTGGGAGAGATTAAGAATTTTATTGAAGCAATTTATATAAAAATACAATAGTATTCAAAGATTGCTTTAGTTATATTAAATTGGTAAAATTTAAAATTATAAAAGGCGGCGCGCCAATGAAATTGGCACGGCCTCCAATTCCGCCGAAAAAAAGGGCAGTCCGAGCGAGGGCGTGGCGGAAGGAAGGGGGTTGGGGGGAGGAATTCCGCCACGCCCGAGCCGAAGCGAAGCGTTTCCGCCGTCTTGGCATCAAGACATCAAAGCAAAACAATTTTCAATTCCTTTTAAGAAAAAGTTGGCGGGCGGGCGTTAAAAAATTGAAAGAAAATTGTTTTGCTTTGCTCGCCGAGTTTCGGCGGGCGGAAACGCTGGGGCGGGGTTTCAAATCATTCGAGCGATTTTCGCTCGAAAAAGGTTCGAGCTTCGTTCAGCAATTGCGACCAATGGTTTCAGTCTACGGCCAGCCTCGCCGGTTAGGCGGGCTGATCAGCCGCCAGAGGCGGACAGGCGATCTAAAAGTTTTTCAAAATTCAACGTTCGGATTTTCGCGAAAAAAAGTTCGGATTTCGTTCAGAATGGGGAGCCAAACAAAATTTCCCCTTCAACTTGGGGGATTTTTTATTTTGGGGTGTTTTGATAAGGGATGCCCGCGGAGGTAGAAATTCAGATTTTAACGCTTGACATTATATTTTATCTGTGATAAGCTTATTACAGTCAACCTATAACTGCAAGAGAAACGGAGTCGGGTTTATTTCTACAGTATTTTGGGTTTGATTTTTTACTAAACTAATTCTCCAACTAATAATGCAAGAAGGAACAATCGCTCGATTGGTGACTGACCGAGGATTTGGCTTCATAGCTCGTGAAGGCGAGGAAAAAGACATCTTTTTCCATTCAAACGAGCTTAAGAACGTCCAATTCAACGATCTTCAAGAAGGTGACAAAGTAACATTTGAGATAGCAGAGGGTCCAAAGGGGCTCAATGCCACAGATGTCAGCCGAGCATAACAATATAAAAACCCCTCCGCCTGTGGGCGGGGGGGTTTTATATTCGGCAAATTAAGCTCTAAGCGCCTTGGTTTTTTCTTTTGAGCCAGCATTCTTTACAATAGATAGGAGCATTCGGCGAGGGTTCAAACGGCAGTTCAGTAATTTCTTTGTCGCAACCAGAGCAGGTCCAATTGCCTCGGACCATTCGTCTGGGACGGTCAGATCTTTGATCTCTTTTTTTGAGCCAGCATTCCCGGCAATACACCGGGCTGTCTGGCGAGGGTTCAAACGGCAGTTCAGTAATTTTTTTGCCGCAATCAGAGCAAGTCCAATTGCCTTGGACCATTCTTCTGGGAGGAAAATTTCCTCCGGAATTATCTCGAAATGTCATAATAAGATTAAGATACGAAATTTGAATAAAAAACGACCTTTATGCTTCCACAAATCCAGTATTTTGAGTTTGTGGAAGGATGACTTCTAAATCGCTTTTTCTTATTTTAGTTTTAAATTTAAAAAATTAAAAACCTTTCTAAGATACTTCGACTTATAAGCCTATAATTAGTATAGCAAATTATCTTGAAAAAAGTCAAGGGTGGATAATGTTTTTGGAGATTTAAGGGTTGATTTTACGCGAGAAATAAGATAGACTTAGGATAAAGACGAATAGAGTTTTTAAAAATTAAATATTATTAAAGAGAATCTATGAATCCCAAAAAAATAGAACTGATGTTTGAATTTTTAATTTTCGGCATTATTATTGGTATCACTGAAGACCTGTTAGCAATTAAACTGGCGACTGGCGAGCCGATTACTTTGAAGACTATTGGCATTATTATTTTATTGGCTATTCCTTTTGCTGTTTTGGGCGAGATAATAGCGGATAGGATTGATTTTGTAAAAGTTTATAAGAGAGTTTTTAAGAAGGGGCAGTTTTTTATTAACCACTAATAACATGAATAACACTTTTGATTCCATCCTCAAGCGCCTTAAAATTCTTCAGCCATTGATGAATTTGACTGATGATCAGGTTAAACTTCTAACCACCCACAAAAAAATTTCCCAAGCCGAGTTAGAAGTGAACGGAGAAAAATACCCGGCTTGGCGGATTATGCATAATGATGCTCTGGGTCCGGGCAAGGGCGGCATTCGGTTTCATCCCGAAGTCAGCGAGGATGAGATAAAATGCCTTTCTTTTTGGATGAGCTTAAAAAACGCTTTGGTTGGTTTGCCTTTTGGCGGGGCCAAGGGTGGCGTTCGATTTAACCCTAAAGAGAAAAACAAGGACGAGTTGGAGCAAATCAGCCGGGCTTATATTGATGCTTTTTATAAGGTTTTAGGTGAGACCAAAGATATTCCCGCGCCCGATGTTTATACTAATGAACAAGTCATAGCTTGGATGCTGGATGAATATGAGAAAAAAGTCGGCTATCACGAGCCCGGCATGATTACCGGCAAACCAGTTGAGATTGGAGGCTCTCCTATGCGCAAAGAAGCGACTGCCCAAGGCGGTTTTATTATTATAGAACAGGCGATAAAAGCTTTTGGAGGCGATAAAAATAATTTTTCAATCGCTATCCAGGGTTTTGGCAATGTTGGCCTAAATTTAGCTAAGATGCTTTATGGGGCGGGTTTTAAAATAGTAAGCGTGAGCGACAGCCAGGCAGGGATTTTTAATCCCAAGGGTTTGGATATTAATCAAGTGATAGCCGTTAAAGAGGACAAAGGCAGGGTGGCGGAGTATCCAGAAGCAGAAAAAATAAGCAATCAAGAACTGCTGGGGCTTGAGGTTGATTTGTTGGTTTTAGCTGCCTTGGAAAATCAGATTACCGAAGAAAATGTTAGCCGCGTTAAAGCTAAAAAAATCATAGAAGTAGCCAACGGTCCGATTACTTCTGAAGCTGATGCTGTGCTTAAAGAAAAAGACATTTTGGTTATCCCGGATATTTTGGCTAATGCCGGCGGCGTTGTTGCGAGTTTTTTTGAATGGACGCAAAATCGGACTGGCGGGATTTGTCCCCCAGAGCACTTAAAAAAGAAACTGGAATTTATGATGAAAGATTCGTGGAATAGGGTTTATACTTTATTTCAAGAGAATGACGAAAACATAGATTTACGCACTGTTGCTTGGACGGTGGCGATAGAAAGAATTTTGGCAGCGGAGAAATGGCGGGGGCATTTAAAGTAATTTATGCCAAAACATCTAAACATTAAAATATTTGGTCAAGTCCAGGGAGTGTTCTTTCGGGATTCAGCCAAGAGAATGGCTGATGATTTGGATATCAAGGGTTTTGTTAAAAATGATTCGGACGGCGCGGTTTACATTGAAGCCGAAGGTGAAGAATCTGATTTGAATGAGTTTTTAGCTTGGTGCCGCCAAGGCACTGATTTAGCACGCGTTGAAAAAATAGATGTTGTTGACAAAGAGTTGAAAAATTTCAATGATTTTTCTATTAAATTATGAAGTTAATTTTTGCTACTCATAATCCGGGAAAAGTAAAAGAAATGCGGGCATTGCTTCAAGGGTTTGATGTTGAGGTCTTAAGCGCGGAGCAAGCTGGTATAACGGAGGACGTGGTTGAGGATGGGAAAACCTTTGAAGAAAATGCTTTGAAAAAGGCGCGATTTGTGGCTGAAATGTCTGGCAAGTGGGCCTTGGCTGATGATTCTGGCTTGTGCATTAAAGCTTTAGATGGAGCGCCAGGTATTCACTCGGCTCGTTGGGCAGGAGAGGCGGTTCTGCCTGAAGATCTAGCCGCCTACACCCTCAAGAAGATGAAAGCCATTCCTAAAGAAAAACGCCAAGCCCATTTTGAATCAACCCTGGTTTTAATGGCTTCTGATGGTAGACATTGGATTTTTACGGGTTTGGTTAACGGGGTAATAAGTGATAAGGCGCGAGGCACGGCTCTGCCCAAGCTGCCCTATGATTTGATATTTATTCCAGAGGGTCGTAATAAAACCTTTGCAGAAATGAGTGAAGAAGAAAAAAACAGCATGAGTCATCGGGGAAGGGCGTTTCTAAAATTGAAGAAATTTTTAAAAAACAAGATGCAACTTAGAGATTTACGAATTGAACAATTGAATAATAAATAATATCAGCCAAAGGCTGATGAGCCTCTGGCTCAAATAATAAATAATAAATATTAAGCTATGCCTAAATTAATTTTTGACATCGAAACCATTGGCGAGGATTTTGACAGTTTAGATAAGACTACGCAAGATTCTTTAACCCGCTGGATTAAACGTGAAGCTCGCAGTGATGAAGAATATCAAGCCAAACTAAAAGATTTAAAAGAAGGACTGGGGTTTTCGCCGTTGACTGGCGAAATCGTGGCTTTAGGGATTCTTGATTGTGAAAAGAATCAGGCCGTGGTTTATTTTAGCGCGCCTAATAAGGATATCAAAGAATATTCAAAAGACAATTTTATTTTTAAACAAAAAACCGAAGAAGAAATGCTTAAAAGTTTTTGGGAAGGAGCGCGGAAGTATCAGGAATTTATTGGTTTTAACAGTCGTTGTTTTGATGTGCCGTTTATTATGGCTCGGTCCGCTAAACATAAAATTAAGCCCACCAAAAATTTAATGTTCAACCGGTATTTAAGCAGCCAGAGATTTGACGCTAAACATATTGATTTGCTGGACCAATTAAGTTTTTATGGGGCAATGCAGCGCAAAGGCAGTTTGCATTTATGGTGCCGGTTGTTTGGCATTAAGAGCCCCAAAGGCCAAGGAGTAACTGGTGATGAGGTGAGCAGTCTTTACGCCCAAGGCGAGTATCAAAAAATTGCTGAATATAATAGTTGGGATTTGCGAGCGACTCGAGAGTTGTATGAGCGGTGGCAAGAGTATTTTAATATATAGCCGTAGCTGGGTTATAATAATAAATCCCATTAATGGGATTTCATAAAAATAGCCCTGGGATTTTATCCCTGGGCGAAGGGGGCCTGGTAGCACGCCCCGTGGCCCGGGTTTTTATTTGACATTTAATTAAGAGGGTATTAGTATAAAGAAAAGGAGGTTTATTATTTTTAATAAACGAGTTTATGAAAAAAATCGTTTTTTTGCTCATTGTTTTGAGCTTAGGGATTGCGGTTGCTGGCTGTGGGTTGCTAAAGACGGCTAGCGATTTATCCAATCAAGCTGCTGCCCCCGTTGAGGAGGAGGAAATCACAGAGCCGGAACAAAAAGAGGAAGAAGAGCCAACCGACACCTCGGATTTAGACCAATTATTGCAAGAAGCTGATGACGCGGACAAAGAAGCTGACGAAGCCATGGATGAACTTGATTCCATTGACGAGACCGAAGACGAACCTTTAGAGTTCTAATTTTTTAATTTAACTAAACATTATGAGAAAAAAGATTATTTTTTTAGTGTTAGTTTTCGGTTTTTTGCCAATGGTTAGTTTGGCGGTTATGCAAACAAGTTTTACTCTTGATCAGGGTCAAAATTTAAAAGAATACCGGGAAGCAAAAACTTCCGAACAGAGAGTCCAAAAGCTACAGGACATTGGCGAGAACATGATTGGACGCCGAATTTCAGTTATAGAGCTGGCAAAAAATAGATTTACTACTGCCCAACGAATCTCCCAGGCCATTAAAGACAAAATTTCTTTAGTCCTTGATGATAATGTTACAAATCTTAATGCTTTGAAAGAAGATATTTTAGCTGGTGATGACTTAGAAGGCTTAAAAACAAAAGTAAAATCAATTGTTACTGGCTATAGAGTTTTTGTAGTAGTCATACCGCAATCGCGAGGCCTAGTAGTTGCTGATAGATTGGGCGGATTTAAAGAAAAACTGGTTGAACTAAAAGACAAAATTCAAGCCCGGGCCGGTGAGCTTGGGGGTGATGAAGCTGATACTAGCGGTGTGGAAGCCTTAATTGAGCAAGCTGGCTCTAAAATTACCGAAGCCGAAGCCTCGCTGGCCATGGCTGAAGAGAAGTTTAGCAGTATGCAGGTTTCTGATGCAAGCGGCGCTAAAGATTTAAAGTCAGCAGGCAAACAAGCTTTGGTAAGGGCCAGGGAAAGTTTAAGGGCTGCTAAAAATGATTTGCGAGAGGCAGCGCAGGCGCTAAAAGAACTCATTAAAACTCAAGCTCAAAGTATAGAACAAGAACAGGAAGTGGAGCAGGAATAGATAAAAAAACTCAAGATAGCAAAAGACTCTTTTAAATAAAAAGGGTCTTTTGTGTTAAAAAAGAACCCCAATATAATAATTGAGGTTCTGCAAATGAGGATTTTGGGATTAACGAAGCAAGACTATTTTTTGGGTTTGGCTGAATTCTCCTGCTTGTGCTTGCAGGCGGACCACATATACTCCGCTTCCCACTGGCTCTCCTTGCGCGTTTCGGCCATCCCAAATTAGAGAATAAAAGCCCGCTGTCTGTTTTTCCGATATCAGAGCGTTGACTGTTTGACCAAGGATATTGTAAATTACAATTGATGTTTTCTGGGCAGTCGGCAGTTGATATCGGATAACAGTTGATGTGTTAAAAGGATTGGGATGATTCGGAAACAAGGCATAAGTGGGCAGTTGAAGAGGTGCGGGTTCCGCGAGTTCTTGATCAGGAGAGTCCGGGGGCATTGGCAATTCTGGAAGCAGCGGGTTAGCGGTTGATTCTTGTGGTTTGGCGCTGGCGGCTATTTTTCCGGCACCGCCATTAGAATCAGGCCAATTGGAGGCAATAGTTGCATAAACCAGATATGCCTTGCCTGGTTCTACATTTTCATAGACCCACCAGGTGCTCCCAGTATAATAGGCTACCCACTTCCAATTTCCCGTAACAGTATTCCAGCGCCAAACTTTGGTACAACCGGAAATGCTTGCTCCAAGTTGGCCGCCGGTGACAATCCCCTTATCATGAACGAATTTGTACGGCAAGGTAATCAGGTTATTGCCGGGGTTTAAGCTAAAAGTTGGATCAGCAGGAAGTATCCCGGCCTGGACCCATATTCCACTGGCTGTTACAGATACCAGGTATGAGTTGCCTAGTGATACATTACCATAATTATACCAAGTAATTCCGCTTTTCCAGGCCAAATAAACCCAGCCCCCAGAGCCAGTATCCCAACGCAAAACCTTGGTGCAGTTGGGAATTTTTTTTCCTAGTTCCACGCCTTTAACACATCCTTGGTCAAGGATATAGGAAACTATATCATAACCAGATTGCAAAGATGAGGCAATTTTCCCCATTCTTACTGAATAACCCAAGATATGACCGACTCCTGAAAGACCCCTAACTACATAAAAGTAGTCATTCGGGTCAGCGGCAACCATATCAAAGCATAATGTCTCTGTGGTAGCGCCAATGGAGTTATTGGAAGAAGGCGTGAAGCATGCTTGGTCGGTGTTTCTGTAAATTACATAATAGTCTTCCCCCACATCCATTGCCGGCCATTTTAAAGTTAAAGTGTCACTGGACACATAGACGCCGCTTGAAGAGCTTTTCAACACCTCATTTGAGAAGTCGCTTTTTTGACCGTAGATATCATACGCTTTTACGGCAAAATAGCGGAGTTGGCCATCCGGGAGACCCGTGACCATGCAGGCGGTGTCCGTACCTACATCCACAGAGTCGGTGTACACTCCGCTTGATTGGCCATAGTACAGCCAGTATCCCGCGAGGTCAGGTTCGATGTTCGCGTCCCAAGCCAGGGTTATCTCATCAGCCAAGGCCGAGCCGGCGATGAGAACAAGAACTACGGCTATCAGACTGGTCAGCGCATAAATCCTTTTTCGGGTAAACATAACAGCACCTCCTTGCTGGGCTTTAGCCGCGCCAGACACAGTAATCTTTAGGAGATGCCGTGTTTGGCTTGGCAGTGATGGAACAACAACGATTGATTCATAGCTTGCAATTTGTAAAAAGAACAATTATACATTAAATAATATTAACACAGCTTAAATATTTAATCAATACTTAATACTGATTTAAAACCTCATCGCCAACATTGTAAATCGGCTGGCCAGCATATTTTTTTAGTTCAGCTAAATTAGAGATATGTCTTTTGCGTCCGTTCTTGATAACATAGATTTTTTTATCAGCGCCGCGGATTAAAGACCCGTTATCATAATGACGAGGCGCAGTAATAACGATTGGATATTGGGCTAATACTTCAATATTAACCTGATGAATTTGCTTTCCAACGTACTTTTGCAGTTCTTCTAAATTAGAAATATAAACTCTTTGGCTATTCTTAATTACATAAATTTTTTGGTCAGGGCCTTTAATCAATTCGCCGTCACTGTATTGGGCCGGTTGAGAAGCGATGCTGATATCCGGGTATTGGTCTAATACTTCATTACTTACATTATAAATTAGTTGGCCTGAATATTTTTGCAGTTCCGTTAAATTAGAGATATACTTTTTTTGCTTAGCTACTAGCACATAAATTTTAAAGTCAAGTCCTCTAATCAAACTTCCTTCGCCATAAGCTTCGGCATCTAGGATTTGAGGAGGTGGCGGAGTTGCTACTTCTTCGGTTTGGCGGTCGGTTTCCTCGGTTTCAGGAGTTTTTTCAATATCAATTTTTTTTTCAGTGAATTCAACTGCTTCAATTATCACTGGCAGGCCATCAATTTCAAAAACAGCAAACTTGGTTAAATGTTCAACTTCAAAGGTTGCTTGATTAAGAGTCAAATCAAATTGGGCTCCGGGTACCAATATCCATTTGCCTAAGGTTTCATCAAAATAATAGACACCCAAATCATCAGTATTATTAGGCAGGTTGGGAAGAGTTAAAACAACAGTCAATTTTTTACTAAAATTTCTAACCCGGTTGTTTAGAGAATCTTTTGCTGTGATATTGAATATTTTATTGCCCACCATAAACGCGCCAGAGGTCTCTACTGGCGTCTCTTGGGCCAGAAGCTCGCCCTGGCTGATTTTAAATGTAGTGCTTTTGGCCACGGCTCCTTTGGGCACTTTTAATTTTATAGAATTTTTATCAGAAAAATTTTGACTCACAGCGCCCTGTTGATCACTGGAAACTGTTAAAGGAACATTAAAGGCAGTAACTGAACTTGGGGGTTGAGAAGAACCTCCGCCTCCGCCGCTTCCGCCTCCGGAAGGAGGGGGAGTCGTTACTTTATTGACATTAACAGTTCTGGTAACTTGTTCGGCAGGGTTTCCAGCAGTGTCGCTTACATTATAGGTTATTATATAGACGCCAGCGGTACTTGTATCAACTGGATTAACTGCTGTGATACTAGAGGTAATGCCTTTATCAATATTATCAAAGGCAGTGGCTCCGGCATCTTTATAAGAATCACCAACATTAATATTAATTGGATTGTTTCCTAACAGAGTAATCACCGGAGCAGTGGTATCTGGCAAGCTGTCAAGACTTAAGAGAGCGTTATAGGCGTTGATTCTTTTACCAGTAACAGTCTTGTCAGTTAATGAATCTAGAGAATCACCAGTGTCTAAAATTATTTCTTTGATTTGAGAATAAGTAGGGTCTGCTCTATAACTCCAAAGCAAGCCAGCCAAGCCAGTGACATAAGCAGTGGCAATTGAGGTGCCCTTATTGTAAGCATAAGAATGAGTATTAGAAATTTTAATATCATCAATTACTGGCGCTTGTGGCTTTTCCATAAAATTGCTGTCATCAGTGCGCCAGACAAATCTGATTCTCATGTTGTCTAAACCACGGCCAAGATTAGCGGTAACAGCTCTTTCAGAATAAGAGCCGCACCAACGTTCTTTTTCCGCCCAGTTGTCATCATTATCATCAACTTCTACTGACAGATAATCAAACACGCAATTAGGAATGTATTCAATATTAGCGTCTAATTTAAAGCTTAGCCAAACATTTTCATCGTAATTTGTTGTGTCTATGGGATTGGTTAAGGTTAAAACCCCATGGTCATTATTTGCATACGAAGAATTAGCTTGAGCGTTTTTGTCAGTGGCGTCGCCGCCAAATTCCTCCCAGGTGCCAGTCAGCCAGTTGCCGCTTGTTTCAGTAAATAGAGTGTTTGTAAAGCCTGGCAAAGAAGCTTGAAAGAAATTTTCAGTTAAGAAATAAGTACTAAAAATATTTTCCCCGGGTGCGCCAATATCAACAGAGCTGGCACCGTAATTTGAGAAGCTGGATAGGCTGTCACTTTGGTCAGTAGCGGCAACACAAATAATATTATCCAAGTCAAAATCACAAGGATAACTATGGCCCGCAGAAGAGCTGTCAGCTGGAAAGCGGGGATTATTAACTTCGCAAGGATTTAACGGTGGATCCTCTGGCGGCGCGGGTGGTCCGTCTGGCGGGGGTGGCGGCAGGTCATCTGGCGGAGCTGGTGGGTCTTCTGGAGGTGCGGGCGGATCATCTGGGGGCGGAGGAGGCAGAGGATCATCAGGCGGCGGAGGCGGATCAGGCGTGTCATCAGGCGGTAATGGTGGGTTATCAGGCGGCAGTGGCGGATCATCTTCAGCTTCCCAATCATTATTTTTAGCCCCATTTCCTGCGGCAGTAATAAAAATACCGCCAGCTGCTTGAAAAGCTTGGATAGCGTCATATTCAAGTTGAGAATACGTGCTGCCGCTATAGCTGGCGTTAATAATTTTTGCGCCATTATTTATAGCAAAATTAATCGCCTTAATTTCACTGGCCACATCAAAACCAAATTTGATAGCCATTATTTTAATTTCCGGCGCTATCCCGATAATTCCCTTATTATTGTTTTTTCTCCCAGCAATTATGCCGGCAATATGCGTGCCATGGGCATTGTTGGTTGGCAGGGGTGTTTTATCATCATCTTCAAAATCATAACCATGATTACAGTCCCCTAAGAAATTATTATTTTCGCCAACGCAATTAGTGCCGTCCCACATAGCGTCTTCAAGGTCAGGATGGTCGTAGGTTACTCCAGAATCAATTATTGCAACAACAATTTCCTCATTGTCCTTATACATTTCCCAAGCTTCCGGCGCGTCAATATCAGCGTCAGGAGTACCACTAATTCCATTAATTTCCTGGCCAATATTATCTAAAGCCCAAAGCAAGTCTTTATAAGTATCATTAACGTTCATGTTTGCAGGATAACGTTTATAGTTTGGCTCAGTGTAGTTTGCTTTGTAGTTTGCTTTTAATGTTTTCTTTGTTGGCTCGGAATTAGCTTGGGCAATCTGGTTGCCAAGATTAAATTGGCTTAATACTAAAACCGAGATTAAGACTAAAAAAAGTGTAGTTCTTTTTCTTATGCTCATACAATAGTTGATTATTCAGGTTTTTTGGCCTGATTTAATTAAATAATCATTAATTATCCAGATACTACATCTTAAATAAATTATTATTTTTTGTCAACGGTGCTAATTTGGACGGCTAACTTGGACATTTCTATTTTGCCTTGACAGTGCTAATTTGGAGCTAATTTGGAGATGTTTTTTAGGTTAGAGAAGGAGTCGGGAATTTTGCGTGATGGTAGATTTTTTTGGTTTGCCTTTGGCTAATTTTAGCGGAAAAATAATTATTTTCACAAAAAAATGCCAATTTGTACTTGACATTTTTTTTAGTATTTGATAAGGTTGTTTGAAGAATCGTACATTGAAAATTTGTGATTTAAAGAAAAACAGAATGGAGAAAGGGGGTGATATGGTTAAGGAAGGGGAATATAGCAAGTCAGTTCAATTTAAGGAAGTAAAAATCGGCCAAAGGTTTGTTTGGGAGAATCAAATTTTTAAGCGGGTGACTGACGGAAAAGAGAAGGGCGAGGACTATAACGCAAGACATATTAAAGATGATGGTTCATTGGGTTATCACGATCAATTTCCTGATGATGATTTGGTTTTGGTTGGTGGGGAAAATGAAGAAATTGTCAGCGGGAGTATAACGCCCCTTATCGGCATAGGTAAGTAGATGGTCGGGCCCATTCGAAGTTCTATCTTTGAGCGGGTCCTTTTTTATTTCCCAAACTATTTTTAATATGCTAAAATGTAGGGGAGATAAATCTCCCTTCAATTTATGCCCATCAAAAAGAAAACAAGCGCTCAAATTTTTTTCTCCAGTTTTTTCTTATCCCTGCTAATTGTCATCGCAGTTTCTTTTAGTCTGCGATTTTTAGAACAAGGCGTTGCTAAAAGATATATTATTCCTGATGATAACCACTCTCAAACCTCTCAACCTTCTGAAAAATCCGAGTCAGTCAATACTCCCAAAAAGCAAGCGCCAAAAAAACAAAATTATCAAGAAAGTTTTTGGTGTTTTGTGAGATGGGTTTTTTTGATTCCCAAAGCCCAGGCCGCGGAGCGCACTTATTATCAAGCCCAGCGCTTAGAGCAAAGTTATCCTTACACTATAAATTTGGACCCAGGTAAGGCCATGACTTTTTGGGTGAAATATAAAAATGTTGGTTATTATCGCTGGCGGCCGGAAGGCCCGCGCCGGGTTTATTTAAAAATTAAAGATGCTACCGGCACCACCGCCAAGTTTCGCCATGCATTTTGGCTGGATAATGAGACGCCAACCGCGCTTAAAGATAACATTGTTGAAGTCGGCAAGGAAGCAACATTTAAATTTGCGATTCAAGCGCCGGAAGAACCGGGTATGTATTGGTTAAAATTCAATTTATTGGCTTATGGAGACTGGGTAACTGATGGCGAGATTGAGATTCCGGTGCGGGTGATGGGGGAAGAAGAATATAATTCAAATCTACGAATGATATCCGAATCTACAAATACTACGAATGATACGGATGACGAAGAAGAAGCTGGGAGTTTGGCAACTACTCCAGCAGTTCAGGTTATTCACAAAGAAATTTATGAGATTGAAGATTTGATAATTCCTGAACCTGATATACGAGTTGGCCTTTATTCTTTAGATGAGGAGGAAGGCGATAAAGTGCAGATTTCCAGCACCGGGGCTTATGGCATTTATGATACAGATGATAAACTTATCTTGACCCAAACGCAAGGCGAGATGGCTGAAATCCAGTTTGATTACGTTAATAAAAGGTATTTTATCAATATTGATGAAAAAAGATTGGTGAGCAGTGATGCCTATTTTACCTTCAAACAAAAAGATGAGAATAATATTTTTATGATTGAAAATTATGATAATCCAACGTATGCCGGCAGTGAGATAAATTATAATCAGTACCGGGGCCGTTTAGAAGCGCAATGGGTGGAGGATAACGAAAGATTGTGGGTGATTAATGAATTAGCAATGGAGCCGTATTTAAAAGGCAGCGGCGAAACCATGGATGTTTCGCCTTACGAGTTTTTAAAAGCCATGGCCATTGCGGAAAGAACTTATGCTATGTTTCATTATTTGAATCCTACAAAACATGCAATTCGCAATTTTACAGTATCGGCCTCGCAATCGGATCAGATTTATCAGGGCTATGCTCGGGAGATTCGCCAGCCAAATATTTGCCGGGCAGTGGATGATTCTCTGGGCTTGATAGTTGCTTATGAAAATGCGCCGGCCTTAACTTTATATTTTTCCCAAAGCAACGGCCAAACTAAAAGCTATGAGCAGGTTTATAAACACAAGAGTTATCCGTATCTAATCGCCGTAGAAGACCCGCATATGGCCGGCAACAGGCAAATTGGCCATGGCGTGGGCATCAGCGCCAGAGGCGCTTTGTTTATGGCCTCCAAGGATGGGGCCAATTTTGAAGATATTTTGTATCATTTTTACAGCGGGATTGAGGTGAAGAAAGTTTATTAGACGCGGATTGTGACAGATTAAAACGGATTATTATACGAAGATAAAAAACACCCCGATTCACCGGAGTATTTTTTTCTAATTTTGATTCGGTTTTAATAACACAAAACCCCATCATTTGTTGGAGTTTTTGTGTTTAAGGAGGTGAACTTTATCCTGCGCCTTGCCAGAAGTAAGGCGCAGGATTTATTGTGAAGGCTGCGGTTGCTCGCTTGGAATATGCATACCGCGACCCATGCCTTTGAATCCCAGACCCTTGAAGCCTGGACAGCCGAACTCTCCTAATCCTTCAATATCCAGCTCTTCTCTCAAGGCGCGAGCTTCCTCGTATTTGCCCTCCTGCATAAGGGCGCGGATTTCTACCGTGGCATCAAAAGTTTCTTGATTGATACTCTCGGCAAAAACATTAACTCGCTCTTGCATAGCGGTTAATCTTTCTTGCATTAAAGCTTCCCAAGCCGTATAGTCATTATTTTCAAAAATTCTTTGCATTTGCTCTTGCTGTCCCTGCATTTGAGCCTGTCTTTCTTGCATCTGCTCAATTTTTTCAGGATCAGGGTTTATTTCTTTACGCCCGAATCCGAATCTGCCAAATTTTAAAGGTGATTCGCTGTCTTGAGCCGAGGAGATGCCGGCCACAACCGCAGTTGTGATAATAAGGGCTAAAACAGCCAGGCCTAAACGCGATTTGACGTTTTTCATAGTTTAAGTTGTTAGCAATAAGTTGTTAATAATAGGATACCCTCTATCTTTCCATACGCATTGGCAGTATTTTTCTTTCAAAATCCATTCCGGGTATTCTTCCAGGAAAAAGATGATGGGGCTTTAGCCATCTTCGCGGCGGCGGCCCGGCTACAATTATCTTGGCTTGGAAAGTATTATCATTTATTTTTTCACCAATAATTTTTATCCTACCGCTAACATTTATTTCTGCTTCAGTCGCCGTGATCGCTTGAGTAGCATCTATTTCCCAAACCTTGCCATTAATATCCTGTACCTCAAAATGCTCGCTGTCAGTTACTGATACAACCATTCCTGCGAGCAGTCCCTCTTCTGGCCGAACCCACATTGCTCTTCTGGGATTTATAAATCTGTTATAAAATGATATTTGTTCTGAAAGAATTTCATCAATTGTTTGCCCAATTCCGATATCATAAAGCAAGGTTCCCAGGACTATACTAATAATAACACTGGCCAAAATCACCACTGGCAATTTATATTTATAACCCCCCTTAGTATTTTTAAAATTATAATAAACCAACAAGATAAAAATAGCCAAGAATATTACCCAAAAATATGGAAGCGTAACCAAAACAAAACTCAAAAAACCGTCACTAATATATTTATATAGATTCCAGTCGTTATTTTTAAACATGTGAATAATCACTGAAAAAGCCAGACTGCCCACCAGTAGACTGATAATACCAGCCAGCCAGATAGAATAATCTTTTAATAAAAACTCCCAACGGGGGCGAGGTTTCATCCGTTTCTTTTTGATTGTTTCGAGAATTTGCTCGGTGAGATTTTTTCTGTTCATATTATAATTGTTAAATTGTTATATTGCTAAATTGTCGCAGGCCTCGAATTTGTCGAGGGGTTGGGTTATTGTTGTTAGCAATGTAACAATTTAATAATTTGACAATTGAAGCCTTATCTAAGTTGAATATTCACTTTCTCCGCCACCTCCCTAAACTGTTCCTTAGCTCGATTAATTAGGGTTGCTACTGTACCCATTGGTTTTTTTAAAATATCTGATATTTCTTTATAACTTTTTTGTTCCAAAAATTTTAGAACAAGAATTTCACGGTATTTTTCATCTATCCTTGCTAAGATTTCGTTGATGTTCTTTTTTAAGAAGTCTAAGTCAATCTCTTGTTTCAAATCCAAGTCCGAAGCCAGGTTTTCCAGAAAATCATTTTCAGGGTCTAAAAAAATGTTTTGGGGTCGGGCTTTATTTTTACGGTGATTGCTAATTGTCTGATTATGAGCAATGCGATAGGCCCAGGAGGAAAATTTTAAGCTCGTATCAAAATCATTTAAATTTTGATAAATTTTTATAAATGTTTCCTGCAGAATATCTTCGGCCTCTTCTTTGCTAACCCCGGAAATTCTAATAATATAATTTAACAGTTTTTTTTCGTATCTTTTGATTAAATATAAAAAATAACCCTGATTTTCTAAAGTCAAAGCTACCAATTCTTCGTCAGTTTTGCTTTCGTGGTCTCCATTTTTTAGCATACCTGTATTATATCCGAAAGTTGGTAATGCGCAAGCCCCCACAAATCTACAAATCCTTTCACAAATTCACAAATCCGTATTTGTATATTTGTAATTGATTTGTTGATTTGTAAGTAATTTGTAGGCAGTTCTATTGCTCTTTAACTTTCAAAATTTTAGTTGCATCCGAATAAAAAACCAATTTTGAGCCGCCGTCTTCCAGTTTCAAGGTTATACTCACATCATCCTTGTCAATAATCTCCCCGTTTAATCTGGCTGTTCCGCCGCCTCTATTCATCCTCGTTGCTCCAGTTGCGCTATTTGGTCTCATGCCCGCGCCACCCCTTTGAGCTGTCATTTCTTCTCTTAGCTTTGTTCTTTCTTCTTCTGTCATATTTTGAAACTGCTCAAAATTACCTCGCTGGCCCTCAAAATTTTGTGGCGGTTGCGACGGTTGATTACCGGCACTATTTTCCAGATTTGTATTGCTCGCGTTTCTACCCCCAAACTGCATATTTCCCCCCAGTTCTCCAAAATTTGTTTCACTGTCTCCAATCATAATTTGATTAGCCGCAATACTCCCGTCAGAATTTTCAGCTCCCATAATTGACACTTTTAGGCCGATTTCCAAAGCACTTAAATTAGCTTCGGAAAACATCTCATTATTAAAAGGTCTGGCTTCACTGCTAGTTCCTTCAACTTGAGTTTTGTCTTCTGCTGTTGGTTCATCAATTTTTTGTTCACTCGTTGAACAGCCGGCAGCCAACGCAAAAACACAAAAAACACAAAAGCACAAAAATAATTTTTGTATCATCTTATTATTTTTCAATTTGATTGATAAATACTTCACATAATTGATATTAAAAATTTATTTGGAAATTGATTATTGAAAATTATTTATATCCTTGTTTCTAGTTTCTTGTTTCTATTTTCTAGTTTATTCGTACCGCAACGCGTCAATAGGATTCAGCTTAGCTGCTCGCCGCGCCGGATAATAACCAAAAACAATGCCGATAAAAGCTGACACGCCAAAAGCAAGAAAAATTGAAAAAGTCGTTACCGCAGTTGTCGTGCCGCTAAATTTAGTAATTAAAAAAGATGCCAGCCAGCCGAAAAAAATTCCAATCACTCCGCCAATAAAAGTCAAAGCCACTGATTCTCCTAAAAATTGACTGCTAATGTCCCTGCCTTTGGCGCCTAGAGATTTGCGCAGTCCGATTTCGCGAGTTCTTTCGGTAACTGTAGTCAACATCATATTCATAATACCAATACCGCCAACTAAAAGCGAAATCCCGGCAATCGCGCCCAAAAGCAAGGTTAAAGTATCGGTTACCGAGGTCATCGCGCCCATAATATCCGTTTGGTTCATAATGCTAAAATCAGCGCTCAAGGGATCCGCAATTTTATGTCTGGCGAGAAGCAGATTTGTAATTTGTTCTTGAGTTACTGTCATTAAACCCTCATCCGTTACTTGAATATTTATATTGCTTACGGAATTGCTGCCAGTCAAATATCGTTGAGCTGTTGAAAGCGGAATATAAATTAAATCATCTGAACTGCCCATACCAGTACCGCCTTTGCTAACTGTTACGCCAATAATAGTAAATTCCAAATTTTCAATGCGGATTTTTTGTCCCACCGGATTAAAACCTTCACCAAACAAATCATCACGAGTTATTGGCCCAAGTACTGCCACTTTGGATGTTTTTTGCACTTGAGTATTATTTACAAAACTGCCGGCCTCAACCTCAATACTTTTTACTCGGGCATATGATTCATCAACGCCATAAATACTGGTATTTGTATTGGTTCCTTTTGTTGTTTTAACTTGTTTTCTTGATGAAACAGTTGGCGCCGCTTCTTCAATGTATTCAACTTGATTAGCAATTGCTTCCGAGTCCTCAATCGTCAAAGTAGTAGCCGAACCCATGCCTCCCCTTACTTGCGAGCCGAATTCTCCTTGCGACCCTGGCATTACCACCACTAAATTTGAACCCAAGGACTCAATATTAGCTTCAATGGCTTTGGCCGCGCCCTGTCCAATTGAGATCATGGCAATCACCGAACCAATGCCAATTACAATACCCAAAATTGTCAAGACCGACCGCGATTTGTTGGCTTTAAGGGCGAAATATGTTTCTTGGATGAGGTCGGAAAAGTGCATAACCTTGATTTTTTAAAATATTTATTTTAAA